>JBDTGB010000244.1:0-1966 GCA_039937635.1 Burkholderiaceae bacterium
GACGCCCTCGACTGAATTGTTCGTAAATCCATAGGCAAGAGTCCCCAGTCGATTGCAACAACACGGAATGAGTAAATAATGGCAGATGTGGATTGCGTTGTTTTAGGCGCGGGAGTGATAGGCTTGGCCGTGGCGCGCGAACTGGCCCAGTCGGGGCGCGACGTGCTAATCGTCGAGGAGGCGGAAGCCATCGGCACACACACCAGCTCGCGCAATTCGGAAGTCATACACGCAGGCATTTATTACGCGCAAAACAGTCTGAAGGCCAAGCTGTGCGTTGCCGGCAGAAAACAACTCTATGCTTATTGCGAGGAACGCCATATCCCACACCGGCGATTAGGGAAACTGATCGTGGCCGCCACAGCTCAACAAACATCGCGGCTGGATGCCATTGCCGTCGGCGCCCGGCTTAACGGCGCCGACGATCTTTACAAAATCAGCGGCTCCGAAGCACGGACGCTGGAGCCGGAGCTCGTGTGCGACGCCGCGCTGGTAAGCCCCTCGACCGGCATTATCGACAGTCATGCCCTAATGCTGTCTCTACAGGGAGACGGCGAAAATAGCGGCGCGCAAACCGTTTTTCGCACTCCGTTTCTTAATGGCCGACTTTTAGAATCCGGCGAATTTCTGTTGAATTTCGGCGGCGCCGAAGCCATGGAAATAACAGCGGGACGCGTTATCAACGCGACCGGATTGGCCGCCCCCGACGTGGCGCGCAAACTGCTTGGCCAGCCGCTTGCCCACATACCCAAAGCCTATTTTTGCAAAGGCAGTTATTTCACGCTATCGGCCAAATCGCCTTTTTCGAGACTGATCTACCCCATGCCCGATAACGCCAGCCTGGGCGTGCATTTAACTCTGGATCTAGCCGGCCAGGCTAAATTCGGCCCGGATACGCAATGGATCGATCACGTGGACTATAGCCTTGATCCCAGCCGCGCGGACGTGTTCTACGCCGCCGTCCGGCGTTACTGGCCCGGGCTGCCCGACCAGGCGTTACACCCCAGCTATGCGGGCATACGCCCTAAAATAGTGGGCGCCGGTTCACCGCCCGCCGACTTCCTCCTCGCAGGGCCCGCCACGCACGGAATCAAAAACCTGGTCAATTTATTCGGCTTTGAATCGCCCGGACTAACCGCCTGTCTGGCGATCGCCCAAGCCGTCCACGCCGCTCTGGACGCGCCGGCCGCGATTCCCTGAAAAGGCGCACGCCTGTAAAATACTATGCAACTTCACCCATCGAATATGGAGCACCTTATGACTGCCGCCCCTTCTTTTAACTGGCAAGATCCCTTATTGCTGGATTCCCAACTAAGCGACGAAGAGCGCATGGTGCGCGATGCAGCCCATGCGTATGCCCAAGATAAGCTGGCCCCCCGCGTGCTGGAGGCCTTTCGCCACGAAACGACCGACACGGCCATTTTTACTGAAATGGGCGAACTGGGCCTGTTGGGTGCAATGATTCCCGCCGAATACGGCGGTGCGGGCCTGAATTACGTCAGCTACGGCTTGATTGCACGTGAAGTGGAACGGGTCGATTCGGGCTATCGCTCGATGATGAGCGTCCAGTCCTCGCTGGTGATGGTTCCCATCAATGAATTTGGCAGTGAAGCCCAAAAGCAAAAATATTTGCCCAATTTGGCGTCGGGCAAGTCAATTGGTTGTTTTGGCCTGACCGAACCCAATCACGGCTCGGACCCCGGCAGCATGGAGACGCGCGCCAAGAAAACCGCCGATGGCTATACATTAAACGGCACTAAAACGTGGATCACCAATTCCCCCATCGCCGATGTCTTCGTCGTCTGGGCCAAATGCGTCGGCGGTAAATACGACACCAAAATTCGCGGCTTCATTCTGGAAAAAGGCATGAAAGGCTTATCAGCCCCCGCCATTCACGGAAAGGTGGGTTTGCGCGCTTCCATTACCGGCGAAGTTGTCATGAGCGACGTTCACATCAGCGAAGAGC
>JBDTGB010000245.1:0-5231 GCA_039937635.1 Burkholderiaceae bacterium
GCAAGGCCAGGCAAACACAACGGCGCTTGGCGAGTATGTGGCGCTGGCTGGCATGAAGCGGTTAAGCGGAAAACTGAAGTATCACGCCATGCTGTTGCGGGAAAAGCCTAAAAAGTATTCATTGACATTTGATTCTGATTTGGTTGGGGTGGGAATAAATTTGCCTGAACCGTTGTCCAAGAACGCGGAGCAGGCTTGGCCTTTGCGTCTGAAGTGGATCCCTGAAGGCAAGAATGCAGTGATTTTGAATGTCGACCTGGACAACAAGATAAGCGTGTCCTTGCTGCATGACGGCGCGGCTCGCTCGGCGGCCTACTTTCAGGCGGCTGCGGTGGGCGTTAATCAGACGCCGCCATTATTGCACTCCGGCTTGAATGTCGACGTCCGATATCCGACGGTCGATATTGATCTCTGGAATCGGATAATCGATGATTTTTCCATGCCGTTTCCCAAGGCGCCGTCGGCGCGCAGGCAGCCGCTATTGCCCGATTTACATGAGTTCAGGTTGCAGGCTAATTATGTTCAGCTTCAGGGTGTGGAGATGGATCACGTAATCTTCACGGCGAAACAGCCCGAGCCGATGCAATGGCGAGTCGATATAAGCTCGTCGCAAACGGCCGGCACTTTATTCTGGCGCGAGGCGCAAGGAAAAGTAGCGGGAAATATCGAGGCGAAATTTGATCGGCTGGCGCTCGGACATAATGCCGAGAACACGAATTCGGTGCTGGATTCCAGCAGCCCCGATAATGACATTTCAAAGGTGCAGGATTACTTCGACATGCCTGCGATCGACCTGAAGGTGGATAGATTCACGCTTTACGGGCACGAATTGGGCTCGCTGTCGGTACAAGGCGTTAATCAGGCACGTGGCGAACTATGGAAGCTGAACAAGCTTAATCTGGTTAGCCCTTCCTCGCATATCAAAGGTTCGGGGGTCTGGCGTTTGAATGGGCTCGATCGTGGTTTGACCCTGGATGCCCAGGCCGATATCAGCAATCTCGGCGATTATTTTGATCAACTGGGGTATAAAAACATTCTGCAGCAGGGTTCAGGCACTTTAAGCGGACAGGTGGTTTGGCACAACCTGCCGTGGGCTTATAAAAAGACGGACCTGCGCGGTCGCATTGAAGTCGATTTCAAGAAAGGTCGTTTTAACAATGTCGGCTCTCGTTCGGCGCGTTTGCTTAAACTCTTGTCGTTGCAGTCAGTCAAGCGCCTGGCCGCGTTCAAATTCGACCCGACCAGCCTGCTTAAAGACGGTTTCCCTTTCGATAACTTGCGCGGCACGATTCTTGTGAACAAGGGGATCGTCACAACTGACAATTACCGTGTGGTGGGTCCATTGGGCACTGTGGTTATCGGGGGCAACGTGGACCTGTCGAGCGAACAATTGAATTTGCAGGCGGTGGTTGTTCCCAATCTTGATGTAAGTGGCGCGGCGATTGCAGCCGGCATTGCGATCAATCCCATTGTGGGTATTGGCGCGTTTTTGACGCAGTGGTTATTGCAGGCGCCGCTGGCCAAGGCCATGACCGCCCAGTATCACATCAGCGGCAATTGGGACGATCCCAAGGTCAAAGAAGTGGCCCATGTCCAAGAAACAGAGAAGGCGCAGCCGGGGCAAGCCGAGAAGCCGGACTTGCCCCTGGCGGCAGAGCTGCAGCGTTAATAGACGCCCTGTTGCAGCATGGCGTCGGCCACTTTAACGAAGCCGGCAATATTGGCGCCGTTGACGTAATTCACCCACTTGCCGTCACTGCCATGAACAACGCAGTGTTCGTGGATATCGCGCATGATTTCATGCAGCTTGTTGTCGACTTGCTCGCGGGTCCATTGCAAGCGTTGCGAGTTCTGGCTCATTTCAAGTCCAGATACCGCCACGCCGCCAGCGTTGCTTGCTTTCCCGGGCGCGTAAAGCACTTTGGCGTCAATAAGCGCTTGGACGGCGTCAAGGCTGGTTGGCATGTTTGCGCCTTCGGCGACGCAACGGACGCCGTTTTTAATCAGTGTTTGCGCGTCTTCGATTTCAAGTTCGTTTTGCGTGGCGCAGGGCAGGGCAACGTCGACAGGCACATGCCATGGGCGTTTTCCGGCTTCGTAAGTCAGATGGAACTGCTTGGCGTAGGTTTCGATTTCGCCGCGCTTTTTGGTTTTAAGCTCGATCAGCGCCGCCAGCTTTTCGGGAGTAAATCCTTCTTTGTCGATAACAGCGCCATGAGAGTCTGAAACGGTGATGACCCGGGCGCCGAGCTGCATGCATTTTTCGATGGCGTATTGCGCCACGTTGCCCGAGCCGGATACTGAAACCTTCAACCCTTCGATTGATTGACCTGTGTGTTTAAGCATTTCTTCGGCGAAGTAGACGGCGCCGTAGCCTGTGGCCTCGGGGCGAATTAAACTGCCGCCAAAGGAGACTCCTTTTCCGGTAAATACGCATGCGGCCGAATTGGACAGCTTTTTCATCATTCCCGCCATGAAGCCGACTTCGCGTCCGCCCACGCCGATGTCGCCCGCCGGCGCATCTGTGTCCGGCCCCAGATGGCGATACAGTTCCGTGATCAGGGCCTGGCAAAAGCGCATGACTTCCATATCGGACTTGCCCTTGGGATTGAAGTCCGAGCCGCCTTTGCCCCCGCCCATAGGCAAGGTTGTCAGCGCGTTTTTAAATGTTTGTTCGAAAGCCAGGAATTTAAGAATAGACAGGTTCACCGACGGGTGGAAGCGCATTCCGCCCTTATAGGGGCCGATGGCCGAGCTGTGTTGAATGCGGTAGCCTCGGTTGGTTTGCACGACGCCCTGGTCATCGATCCAGCAGACCCGGAATTGAATAATCCGTTCTGGTTCCACCAGACGGTCAAGTAATCCATATTTGGCGTAGTGCGGGTTTTTCTCGATAAACGGCCACAAACTGTGCATTACCTCTTTGACCGCCTGCATGAACTCCGGTTGATGCGGGTCGCGGGCATGGATTTGATCAAGGAATTGATTGAGTGTGGTTAGTTTCATCAATATGCTCAGCGAAAATTAAGGAAAGATATTTTGCCTTTTTCGAGGAAAAAATTTGGAACGGCTTACACCGTTTACTTTTTCATCATGTCGAAAAATTCCGAGTTGGATTTCGTGGCGCGGACTTTATCC
This sequence comes from Burkholderiaceae bacterium, assembly GCA_039937635.1. Classification (GTDB taxonomy): domain Bacteria; phylum Pseudomonadota; class Gammaproteobacteria; order Burkholderiales; family Burkholderiaceae_B; genus JBDTGB01. The sequence continues at coordinate 3,139 of JBDTGB010000245.1, forward strand.
AAAATGAATTCCATCGCCTCAATTTCATCCATGTCGTGAATGAACTTGCGCAGCACCCAAACCTTTTGCAATAGCTCGGGCTTGATCAGCAATTCTTCGCGGCGCGTGCCTGATTTATTTAGATTGATGGCGGGATAAACGCGTTTCTCGGCCAGGCGACGCTCGAGGTGAACCTCGGAATTGCCGGTGCCTTTGAATTCCTCGTAGATGACTTCGTCCATGCGGCTGCCCGTTTCAACCAGCGCGGTGCCGATGATGGTTAAAGAGCCACCTTCCTCTATGTTGCGCGCTGCGCCGAAAAAGCGTTTGGGCCGTTGCAGGGCATTGGCGTCGACACCGCCCGTCAGGACTTTGCCTGAGGCGGGCACCACGGTGTTGTAGGCTCGGGCCAGGCGTGTAATAGAGTCCAGCAGGATGACGACGTCTTTTTTCAGTTCTACCAGCCGCTTGGCTTTTTCGATTACCATTTCGGCCACTTGCACGTGGCGCGTAGCGGGCTCGTCGAAGGTGGACGCCACGACTTCGCCGCGAACCGTGCGCTGCATTTCAGTGACTTCTTCGGGGCGTTCGTCGACCAGAAGGACGATCAGATAGGCGTCCGGATAGTTTGCGCTGATCGCATGAGCCATGTGCTGCATTATGACGGTCTTGCCCGACTTTGGGCTGGCCACGATCAAGGCGCGCTGGCCTTTGCCTATGGGCGCAAAGATGTCCAGGATCCGGGCGGTAACGTTTTCTTCGCCGCGAATGTCGCGCTCAAGAATCATGGGCTCGTCGGGATGCAGCGGCGTCAGGTTCTCGAACATTATGCGATGTTTGATGGCCTCGGGCTGCATGTCGTTGACTTTATCGACCTTGACCAGCGCGAAATAGCGTTCGCCGTCTTTGGGTGTGCGCACTTCGCCTTCGATCGAGTCGCCCGTGTGCAAGTTAAAGCGTCGGATTTGCGAAGGGGAAATATAAATGTCGTCGGTGCTGGCCAGATACGATGTTTCGGGCGAGCGTAGAAATCCGAAACCGTCCGGCAGGACCTCGAGAACGCCGTCGCCGAAAATTTGTTCGCCTTGCTTGGCGCGGCGTTTCATGATCGCAAACATCAGTTCTTGCTTGCGTAAACGGCCCGCGTTTTCGATTTCCAGCTCGGTGGCCATGTCGAGTAAATGCGAAACGTGTAGCGCTTTTAGTTCAGTGAGATGCATGTGTGGGGGAGGGGTGTGTTGGCAAGATGGTGGAGAGCCCGGGACGGGCTCACGCGCGGGAAAAACGAGTTTACAAGGATTCGTCGAGAAAGGAGCTAAGTTGCGATTTTGACAACGCGCCGACTTTGGTGGCAGCCGCTTTGCCGTCTTTGAACAGCATTAGCGTAGGTATGCCGCGAATGCCGAATTTCGCCGCTGTTGCGGGGTTTTCGTCAACGTTGACCTTAGCTATGATAACACGCCCCTGATACTCTTTAGACGCATCTTCGAGTATGGGGGCGATCATTTTGCAGGGGCCACACCATTCGGCCCAGTAATCGACCAGGACGGGTACGCCTGATTTCAGGACGTCGGCTTCAAAGCTCGCGTCGCTTACGTGTTTGATTAATTCGCTCATAATAAAAGAAGGAAATAGGTAGTGGGGATTTAAAAACTATACGGGAACATGGGCTGATAACACAATGTATTCTATTAATTCGTTGCGTCATGTTGTTCAATCCTGACAAGCATACCACTGTAGAGCCCAGTATGCACATAGCGCTACAGATGCGTTTTTGGGCGATTTCCCCGGTGCCGGCCCATCGTCCGTAAAATACGGTTTTTGTTCACAAGAGATATGGAATCAACTTGGCTACTCCACGCTATGACGAAGGATCAATTCGAGTCTTGAAAGGGCTGGAGCCCGTGCGCCAGCGGCCCGGCATGTACACCCGCACGGAAAACCCTCTGCACATATTATTGGAAGTGATCGATAACGCCGCCGACGAGGCGCTGGTCGGCTACGGTCGACATATAAAGGTCACCCTTCACGCCGATGAGAGCGTGTCGATCGAGGACGAGGGGCGCGGAATACCTGTTGGCTTGCATCCACAGGAAAAAATTTCGGTGGCTGAA
>JBDTGB010000246.1:0-3267 GCA_039937635.1 Burkholderiaceae bacterium
GTGGGCTTGAGTTCGTACAGTTGGAATTGGGAATTGGTCATGAAGCTGACGAAAAACAAATACGCCAGGGGTACGATGAAAAATATGAACAACACTGCCAACGGTGGCGCCGCAGTTGCCCAGAACAGGCTGGATTTAGAGCGTATTTTCATGAATCAGTTTAGGCCAGAGGCACCAGGCTTCCCTCGTCCCATGCCAATTGCAGTTCGCAACCCGGTTCAAGAGAGAAGGGAAGTGCCGTGGAATTGGGAATGTGCGCAACGATACTGACGCCATTTGCATCCATCTCCAAATAGGTCTTTGCGCCGCGATAGATTGCTTCTTTCAAGCGCGCGCGTAGAAGGCCATTTTGGCTTAGGCGGATTTTTTCAGGTCGCAGGGCTAATTTGAGCGCTTGTCCAGGTGATGCTTGCCCTATTTGGCGCGGATTGACCTTAAGCGGTGTGCCGGCCATATCAACGACGATCTGGTCTCCGTCGCGGCCTTGTATGGTGCTTTCCAGAATGTTGCTGGCGCCCAGGAATGTAGCGACGAACTCTGTGGCCGGTTGTTCGTAAATATCGCGAGGAGCGCCTGTCTGCTGGATTTGGCCGTCTTTCATAACGGCCACTTTGTCCGACATGGTGAGTGCTTCTTCCTGATCATGGGTCACAAATATGGTAGTGGTTCCCAGTCTGCGCTGTAGTTGTCGCAGCTCGACCTGCATCTGCTCGCGCAGCATTTTGTCGAGAGCGCTAAGTGGTTCATCCAGTAATAGAACGTCTGGCTCGAAAACGATCGCGCGTGCGAGAGCCACACGTTGCTGCTGTCCGCCTGACAACTGGCTGGGATAGCGGTCGCCATATCCTCCCAGTGACACGAGGTCCAGAACCTTTGAGACTCTTTCTTTTATGCTGGAATGATCAACATGCCGCATTTTGAGTCCGAAAGCGATATTTTCGAAGACCGTCATGTGCGGAAATAACGCAAAATTCTGGAATACCATGCCAAAGTTACGCTTGTAGGCAGGGAGTCCAGTAACGCGCTTTTGGCGGATATATACATCTCCGTGGGTAGGTTGCTCGAAACCCGCGATTAGTCTTAGGGTTGTCGTTTTGCCGCAGCCGCTTGGGCCCAATAGTGAGAAAAAGGCGCCTCGGTCGATGTCGAGATCGAGCTTGTGCAACGCCACCATAGCGCCGAAATGCTTTTCGACGTTATCGAATCTCACATCCGGTTGGTGCACCTTGGGTACAGTCGCGTTCACAGGGTTTCCTTAAGGATTTCATCGCAATGTAAAAGACGGGCGCAGGCTGCGGTCAGTCGAATGGGCAGCTCCAGACTCACGACGCCGTCCGCAACGGACCGATCAGGTGCGCTCTCGAGGAATGCAGCAGCGTCTCGCAAGGCAAAAGCCAATTCTTTCAATGTATTCGGATCGGCGCCTTCGGTAATCAGATAGGCATCCATGCGCTTCCCAACGGCGAGCCACTGTTCTTGTTGCCGTTGCAGCTCGTGCTGAATGAGCGAAGCCGTTTCCGGTTCGTCGGTGGTCAGGCGTGACAGCAAGTGTTCGGACTTGCGCTGGCGGGTGGCCCGGATGCTTGTTAAAGTTGCGCCCAGGTTATCGCGGATCGGTTGCGCCGACGCCGGGTCGACGCCGACAGTTGGCTTCAGTGGATTATTGAACACCCCCAGTCGTAGAAGCGCGTTAAGAATCAGGCGAAAGCCAAGGCAGTCTTCTTGGGCGTAGAAACGTAATGTCTCGTCCATGGTCTTAAAACCGCGTAGTGGCAGATAGTGGCGTATATACCCGTCCAGAGCAATGCCTTTGCGTACGAAGTCGCCCATTTCGGGGTGTGGCGAAAAGACGATGATTCGGCCTTGGGTTGCATGGCCCTCGAGAATGGCCGGTTGACCTTGCATAATGGTTTCGTAGCGTGCGCGTTCAAGCGGGTTGTCGATAAGCAAGCGGCTGGGCAAAACGTATTGTGCATAACGGCCAAGGGTTTTCGACAAACGATGCCGGTCGTCATAAACAGGACCGTGGTAATAGGCCAGCTCAAGGGTTTCCGGTAAATCACGTCGAAGTTCTGTGTTTGTCAGTTGGACGTTGACTATTGCAGCGCCGGTTTGCAGATATTCATGGGTGAACACTGGCTTGGCGTCGATCAGCCCCAGCCAGCCCGGTCGACCTTGAGATGCATAGAAAGCGCCACCGCATGAGCCGATCAAGGCGCCGCCCTTTTTTAGAAAAAGTTCTATCGCATGGTCGACGCCGTCAAGGTTTTCGGCTCTGTCCAGACCCCAGTTGGCAAATCCTCCAGGGATGATCAGTACATCAGCATCGTTCAGGATGCCGCCCGTAATGTCGGTCGCGACGGCGTGACTATAGATCAGCCCCAAGCTTAAAAGGCTGTGTGCATAATAGGCGTAATAGGGATAACCGATGCTGGCGCCGCAAAAAAGCACGATTCGCGGCATTCGCAGTGGCGAGACCTCGTTGTGTATCGTTTGCGTCGAACTCTGTAGCCCAAAGCCCTGTGCCGCCGCAGCCAGGCCGTCCGGGCCTGCATAGCCATCCTGTGTCAGACTAATCGAGTGGCCGTGTATGGCCGCTCGATTAGCCAGCACTGCAATTTTCAGGTTATCGGGTCGATGTGCCCATAAAAGTTGACATGCCACGCCTTACCCGCCCGCAACGATCCTATTCCATTCGTCGGTCCATTTGGCCCTATTGCCAGAAATAAAATCTTGATCCAAGTTAACAATGCGTGCGATTTCGGCGTCGGAATAATGCACGCGTTCTTGCAGGTTTGGCGGCAACATTTTCAACATGCGCGGGTTCGTGCCAGCGTAGTTGAACACTTTTGTCACCCATAGCTGATGCTGCGGATCAAGGGTCATGTTCACGTATTTTTCGGCGAACGATTTATTTTTTGTGTTTTTTGCGATGCTGGTGCCGGCCAGATAGGAAATTGCGCCCTCCGACGGGAAGACCCAGTCGACTTTCGCCCCTTTGTCTTTAACCGTATAGGTTTGCGATTTATAGAGTAATCCTATAACCGCTTCACCGCTAAGCAGCGAGCTCATGATGGTGTCGGTATCGCGGGCCCATATCGGGTCTAGCTTGACCATTTTTCTTAGCATGTTGAAACCGGTATCGGCGTCTTTGGAATCTTTGCCGGCGGCCATGGCGCCTATTGGAATGATATAGGGCCCGATAGAGTGCGTAATGGATGGCAACACAATGCGGCCTCGATACTCGTCGTTCCAAAGGTCGGCAAA
>JBDTGB010000247.1:0-1872 GCA_039937635.1 Burkholderiaceae bacterium
GCAAGGGGTGGTGCGTTTTCAAGGCGGCCACAATGCAGGGCATACATTGTGGATCAACGGCAAGAAAACCGTGCTGCGTCTGATTCCCTCGGGCATTATGCATGACTCCATCATTTGCTACATTGGCAATGGGGTCGTGCTTTCCCCTGAAGCGCTGCTGAACGAAATCCGCGAGCTCGAAGAGGCCGGCCTCGATGTGCGGTCGCGCCTGCAAATATCTCCGGCGTGCCCGTTGGTTTTGCCCTATCACATCGCTGTGGACCAGGCGCGCGAGGCGCGCAAGGGTCAGGGCAAGATCGGCACTACGGGCCGCGGCATTGGTCCGGCCTACGAGGACAAGGCGGCGCGTCGCGCGTTGCGCGTGCAAGATCTGTACGATCCGGCCATTTTTGATGAAAAATTGGCCGAAGTGCTCGATTTTCATAATTTTGTGTTGACTGGGTACTTGGGAGCCAAGGCGATTTCAGCGTCTCAGGTCCGTGATCAGGCGATGGCGCTGGCCCCCGCTATCGAACCCATGGTCGCCGACGTCTCGTATAACTTGCATGTCGCTCAAAAGGCCAATCATAATTTGCTGTTCGAAGGCGCGCAGGGTGCGCTGCTCGATATCGATCATGGCACCTATCCGTTCGTGACCAGCAGCAATTGCGTGGCGGGCGCGGCGGCGGCGGGTTCCGGCGTGGGGCCGCAGTCCTTGCACTACGTGCTCGGAATCGCCAAAGCGTACACAACGCGTGTGGGGTCGGGCCCGTTTCCGACTGAATTGCTCGACGACACCGGAGCCCGTCTTGCGACGGTCGGCAAAGAATTCGGTTCGGTTACGGGGCGCGCCCGGCGTTGCGGCTGGTTTGATGGCGCGGCCATGAAACGCTCGGTCATGATTAACGGCATTTCTGGCCTGTGCGTGACCAAGCTGGACGTGCTTGATGGCGTCGAGGAAATAAAAATCGGGGTCGGCTATCGTTATAAGGGCGAATTCCTGGATGTGTTTCCATATGGCGCGCATGCCGCCGCCGAAGCCGAGCCTGTGCTCGAAGAGATGCCAGGCTGGTCCGAGTCGACGGTTGGCATAACCGACTACGACAAGCTGCCTATTAACGCGCGCCGTTACCTGGAACGCATCGCCGAAGTCTGCGAAGTGCCCATCGACATGGTTTCGACTGGACCGGATCGCCTTGAAACAATCGTGTTGCACCACCCGTTTAATGGATAAGGCACAGAACAAAGTTACTGAAAAAATCATTACAGGAATTTTTCATGAATCTGCCTCCGAGCACCGAGCGCGATCACTGGATAAGCTGGGAGCAATACCATGCTCTTATCGAACGCTTGGCGCTGACTATTCACGAGTCAGGCTGGAAATTCGACAAAATTGTGTGCCTTGCCCGCGGCGGTGTTCGCGTGGGCGACGTGCTGTCGCGCATTTTTGATTTGCCGCTGGGCATTTTGTCGACCAGCAGCTATCGCGAGGCGGCGGGCACCCAGCAGGGACAGCTTGATATAGCCCAGTTTATTACGATTACCCGCGGCACTCTGGACGGGCGAGTGTTGCTGGTGGACGACATGGTCGATACCGGCCTGACGTTTAATCGCGTAAGGGAACACCTTTTGGCACAATTTCCGGCCATCACCGAGCTTAGAAGCGCGGTGCTGTGGTGGAAAGGCCATGCTCAGGCGGCACCTGATTATTTTGTCGAGAAATTGCCAACAAATCCCTGGATTCATCAGCCTTTCGAGGATTACGACAGCATTCGACCGCACCAACTCGATGCTTGGGTCAGAAAGGGTGTTCGCAATTAGCTATCTTATGCTAGAATCACCGGTTACTGTTTGAACTTACTTTTATTTTTAACATACAAGGCTTAGGACTAC
>JBDTGB010000248.1:0-1774 GCA_039937635.1 Burkholderiaceae bacterium
TGTAGTTCGCGCCCGTCATCGTTCCATGCGAAACCACCCTGAACCGCCTGCGGCTGACCCGTGTTGTCGGTTACGTTCAAAGAAAAACGGCCGGTCCGGTCAAACGCGCCCGCCGCGCCGCCTGCCACCTTTTGCGGAGTGGCGCAGGCCGCCAGAAGCAAGCCCATGCACCCCGCGCACCACCACGCCCGGTAGCGTTTAATTAACCGCCAGATCATTACAGCTTAACCCCAAGGCGCTTTAACGTTTTAAGCAAGGTCTCGTTCGTTGCGTCCTTGCCCAAGCCCGCACGCCATATTTCTTTCGCTTCGTCCGGGCGTTTCATCTTCCAAAGCACCTCGCCCAAATGAGCCGCGACATCCGCCGACGGCATCTGGGCATAAGAGCGTCGCAGGTACTCCAGCGCCTGCGAATTATCGCCCACACGATAAAAATACCAACCCACACTATCTTGGATGAACGGATTGTCGGGCTCCATATCAAGGGCATGTTCAAGCAAGTCACGCGCTTCATCCAACCGCCGATTTTGGTCGGCCATGGTGTAACCGAGCGAGTTATAGGCATCGGCGTTAGTGGGCTGAAGCTCTATCACCCGCCGCATAAGCGCTTCGAACTCGTCGATTTTGCCTTGCCGCTCGTAGAGCATGGCCAGCGCATACTTGATCTCGGGCGTATCCGGCAAAGCCTTGTCGGCCTGCGCCAAATCCTGCGCCGCCAGATCGGTGCGGCCCGACTCGCGGTAAATGGACGCCAGCGTCAACGCAGCCACCGCCCGCTGATTTTTATCTTGCGGCTTAAGCGCGGCAATAGTGGCGCGCGCCTTGGTTAAATCACCCTGGCGCGCCTGGAGCACCGCCTGATGAATTTGGGCCTGGAAACGCAACGAAGGATCGTCAATAAGCCCCAACTGCTTGATGGCATCGTCCAGGCGATTCTGCTTCTCAGCGATTTGCACCAATAGCAAACGCGCGTCCGCGACGTCCGCCACCGCGTTTGTGGCATTATCATTCACCGAGCGGCGACGCTGCGTCTGAACGTTAATGTATTCTTGAAGCAAAGATTCCGCCTCGGCGTAATGTCCGGCGCTGAAATTAACCCGCGCCTCGGTGTATAAAAGGTCGAAGTCTTCGGGCGCTCTGGCGCGCATGCCCCTGATTTGGGTCAACGCCCCGTTAAAATCGTCACGGTCCACCAGACTGCCAACCAGCATAAGCTGCAATTTGCGCGCGTCGGGATGTTTTTCCGCAAAAGCGCGCGTTGCGGCAATCGCCGCAACAGGGTCCGTCTTGAAGCCGTACTCGAGAAGTCGTTGCGCCGCTGGCTCGGAGTTCGGATCAAGCACCAAAGCCCGCCGCGCTTCAGATACAGCGCGAACCGACTCGCCAGCCGCCCACGCAGCATCTGCCAAAGCCAGATGAGCAACGGGCAAGGAACGCGTCGAAGCCACCAACGCTTTATCGAGCACATCGAGAGCCGCTTTTTTATCGCTCATTTTCCCGACGATGGCGGCTGACTGGGCAATCGCGTCGTCTTTATCGCTGGCCTTTTCAATGCGCGCGCGCAACGCCGCCGCCAGACCCGCCGTCTGGCCATTGGTCGCCGCCAGAGCCAGCGACGTGGCAACCGCCTCGGGGTCATCCGGGGCTAGCAGCGCCCACTCTTGCGCCGCTTTCTGTCCGCGCAACATATTATGGTCGGCCATCGCGAACTGAAAAGCCCTTTTCGCCAAGCGGGGATCGAGAGTGTCCTTGGCCAGATCCAGCAAGGTCTGGCT
>JBDTGB010000249.1:0-1761 GCA_039937635.1 Burkholderiaceae bacterium
CGAAGTGTGCGCCGTCGCCGCGGACGTCGATGGTTTCGCAGCTTAGATGATCGGCGATGTATTGGCGGACTTGTTCGGGGGTGGGTTGCATGTGAATTAGCTCCGGAGTTTATAACCGTTGGCCAGAAGGCGAAGGGTAAAGCCACTGAGGACAATGAATACAGCCGTTACGACGGCCAGGCTTTGCCACGGAGACACATCGGAGGCCGAGAAAAAACCGTAACGGAAACCGTCGATGGTATAGAAAATAGGGTTCCAGCGCGATACGGCCTGCCAAAAAGGCGGCAAGCTGTGTATGGAGTAGAACACACCCGATAAGAACGTGGCGGGCACAATCAGAAAATTTTGGAACGCGGCAAGCTGATCGAATTTTTCCGACCAAAGTCCCGCGATAATGCCCAGAGTGGCCATGATGCCGCAGGACAGTATCGCGAAGACGACGATCCAGATCAGATTGGCGGCGGGCAGAGCGACAAAAAACAGGGCAACCAGCCAGACACAGACGCCGACGCACAAGCCGCGTGCGATGGACGCCAGCATATACGCGCCGAAAATTTCGCGATGTGAGAACGGCGGTAGCAGAATGAAGACCAGATTGCCGGTGATGCGGCTCTGGATCAGCGAGGACGATGGATTTGCAAAGGCATTTTGCAACATGGCCATCATGATCAGGCCGGGAATCAGAAACGAGGTGTACGGCACAGTGCCGTACACCTGAATCCGGCCTTCCAGCACGTGGGCGAAAATAAGTAAATAAAGCAGGGCCGTCACGACGGGAGCGGCAATGGTTTGCAGGCCCACTTTCCAGAAACGCGATAATTCTTTGTGTAAAAGCGTTGAAAATCCTGAGCCCATACCGGGGTGCGGTTGAATGATCGGTGCGCTCAAGCCAGAACCTCGAGCAAATTGTCGCTATGCATGATGCGCACGAACGCGTCCTCCAGATCGGCGCCCCCGACTCGGGCCAGCAAAGCTTGCGTTGTGTCGAGCGCCACAAGATGGCCGCCTTTCAACATGGCGATGCGGCCGCAGAGTGCCTCGGCTTCTTCCAGATAGTGAGTGGTCAGCATGATGGTGTGCCCCTCTTTATTGAGCCTTGAAATAAAGCCCCATAAAGTGCGTCGCAAGTCGACGTCAACGCCTGCGGTGGGCTCATCAAGGATGATGACGGGCGGGCGGTGCACCAGCGCTTGCGCCACGAGCACGCGCCGCTTCATGCCGCCGGACAAGGCGCGCATATTGACTTCAGCCTTATCGGTCAGGCCCAGGTTGCTCAGGATTTCGTCGATCCAGTCGTCGTTTTTATGCAAGCCGAAATAGCCCGACTGGATCTTTAGGGTTTCCCGCACTGTAAAAAACGGGTCGTAGACGATCTCCTGGGGGACAACGCCCAGCGAGCGGCGCGATTGTTTGTATTGGGTAACGACATCGTGGCCGCAAATACTGGCGCTGCCCGATGTGGCGCGCGCCAAGCCGGCCAGGATCGAGATCAGTGTTGTTTTTCCGGCGCCGTTGGGCCCGAGCAAGCCGAAAAATTCGCCATGTTCGATATGTAAACTAATATCGTCGAGCGCCTGAAAGCCGTTTTCGACGGGAGCCCGGGAAAGCCATTTCTTCCATCCCCGCGCATTGGCGGGGTAGATCTTTGAGATGTGATCGAGAGTGACGGCTGGCATGATAATAAAAAGGCCTGGCCCACTATTAGGCCAAGCCATCTATTATATAAGTGAAAAGTATTAAGCAGGTTTATAGCCACTGCGC
>JBDTGB010000250.1:0-4500 GCA_039937635.1 Burkholderiaceae bacterium
GATCCACAACAGCACCACATCGCGTAATTCGCGCCACAGCGCCATCCGCTTCGAAGCGCTCGCGCAGGCGCTATAAAAGTCGGGAGTCACGATGTCTTCGTATCGTTTTGGCGGATTCTCCGCATAACGCAGCGACCCGTCCGCGCGCCAGGAAAACCACTCGGGGTGCTGCGTAAGCCAAGGGTGATCGGGCGAACACTGTATGGCAAAATCCAGGGCAATTTCCAGATTGCACCGGCGCGCGCACTCGACCAGCGTTTGGAAGTCCTGCAGCGTACCCAACTGCGGATGCACCGAAGTGTGCCCACCTAACGCTGAACCGATGGCATACGGGCTGCCGGGGTCGTCCGGGCCCGAATCAAGTGAATTATTTTTTCCCTTGCGGTTGCTTAGCCCGATCGGATGAATAGGCGGAAAGTACAGCACATCAAAACCCATATCGCGAATGGCGGGCAAGCGCTTCATGACATCCTTGAACGTGCCATGAACGCCGGGTTTCGGGCCGCAAGATCGCGGAAAAAGCTCATACCAACTGGCAAAGGACGCCTCGCGCCGCTCCACGCTCAGTTCGTAGGGCCTTTCACACGCGGCCTCGAACTGGTGAACGTCTGTCTTTCGCATTGCGATCGCAACCGCCTCGGATAGAAGAAGCTGTATTTGTTCGGGTTGCGCGCTGGGCACGGGGAGCGCCGCGGCGAGTTCGGATGCGCGCCGCGCCGCTGCCGCGCGCCTGGGCTTTAGATGCGGCGCCTGTTGCGGCATGCCCACATCGTCCAATATTCGCGTTAGTGATTGAGCGCACTGCGCGGCGCCTTCCGCAGGGTAGCCCAAAGTTTTGTGTGGCTGGACGGCGTTTAATAATAACGCGCGCCCTTCTTCCACATTCAGCGATACGTCCTGACCCGCCGCGAGCTTTCTCGCCAACTGCTCGCGATAGGAACCCCAGCGATCATGCCAGGCTCGAATCGTGAAGCAGTGCTTGCCGATTCGAGTAGGAGAAAATTGGGCCTCCCATCGATCATTTTCCAGCACGGTCATGGGGGTTTCCCGCCAACTCGTTTCATCAGCGGCCCGCCATAGCACGCTTGCCAGAATACGGTCATGTCCATCCATGAATATATCGGCCTGTACAAGAACTACTTCCCCAATCTGGGTTTTAACGGGGAATCTGCCGTCATCGACCTCCGGACTGACATTGCCGATTGTTATGCGCGGTGCGCGCAAAGCGACCACGACGGCCTTGCGCTTGTCCTCAGCAGTGGTTGCCGTCGTTGTCACGGCCTGGTCCGACGACGTTAAAAACAGCAGGTAGCCGGCGGGCTTCAAGTCGGCCGCATCTGAACAGGGTTCAACTGCGGCCTCGTCCAGATCCGCCACGATCCGAATGACTCCATTGTCATGCGGCAGGCGCGCGCGTACATCGGCCCATTTCTTGGTGGCACGCGCTTGCGCATCGGGATTGATCAACAGGCCGGCGCCTGAACGAAAAAGCACTGTCGCCGGCGACATGGCGCCTGATAATATACGCAAGCGCCCGGTCGTTCCTGATCTGGTTTCCAGCCATTTGTTCATTCGGACAAGCGCCTGCGGGCCAGCGATTTTTTCCAATTTGCTTGTAACCAGGATACCGCTGCCGGCTATCGCGGCAGTCCAGATCTTGCGCCGCGCGTCATCGCCGGCTTGCGTGGCGTCCAAATCAGTCGCATCAACAACGATGTCCGGATCCGCGACTGGCGAAAATACAGGCGCGATAGCACCCAAGCGAACTTGTTCGTCAATGAACCATGTGGCGCGATAATCCCACCACGGCAAGGACGAAAACGTTGCGTCGAAACCGGCGTCTTCCAAGCGGCTAAGCTGCTCAGCGTCAAGGCCCGGAGTCCAAGCCATAAAATGGCAGCGCGGCCGCAACGACCGGACATTATCGATCAAGCGGCGCCAGTCATCTTTGGCCAGCGCCGACGGCGCGCGGCATCGAAAGCCTGCCACGCCGGCGCGCACCCAATCGCACAAACGTTGCGACCATGCTTCAATAAACTGAACCGGCGCATGACCGTCGTCGCGCCGCAAACGCGCCACGTCCGCGCTGACAACCTTGTCCAACACCAGATCGATCATCAGACCCAAGCCGTGTTGTGTGCAAATGGACGTCAATCCGCTCAGCAACCCACCCATGGAGCTTGACTCGCCCCAACGAACGGCGGCCTCGTCCGGATCATCCGGCGCCGCCTGACGTCGGTTTGCGCTCGACCATAAAGGCGGTGTCAGAATGCTATCGAAGCCCAGTGTCCTTGCTTTCTTGCATAAAGCGTCCCATCGGGCAGCGTCAAGCGGCTTTCCAACCATAACGCCGCCAACAATATCATCCATATATACATAATAGATACGTTGGCAATCGGATGGCGCGAGCGGCGGAACAATGCTCATAAAATGGATCGTGCTCAATAAAACCGGATGTCGGCATGGGTAAGACGTTGCACCGGAAAATGGTTCATGCCGCCGAGGCTTCGGGTGGAAATACAAGGGTATCGGTTCGAGTGTTTTTGCGCCGCTGGCGCGAACTGGCCATCTTGCCGGCGGCCAGCCCCAAGTTGGCGGCATCCAGGACAACATTGGCGAAGATCGGCTCAAGTCGCCGCATCGTCGCGCTCACCGCCTGGCGTCGTTCAGGAATTTGATCCACAGCAATATCGGGCCGAAGCGCCTGATAGGCGCGCAAGTAAGCAGGCGCGGCTTTAGCCCAGCCGAAGTCGGCGTTCATGGCATTGCGTTGCATCGTTCGCCAGATTGCCGGCAACGCGCGCAATGCCATGGCCCGTCCGATTGCAAGGCTCATGTCGTCCGGCGCCTCGCCATCAAACAAAATACCCGTTGCCGCGCACATCGCACTGGCAGGATGATAGGAACCCGGGTCGACGATCGTGTCAGCCATGCCGCCAACCTTTGAGCAGATTGGAATGGCGCCATAACGCATAGCGTATAGCGGGGTCAGACCGAAAGGTTCGAACCGGCTGCCATGCAGCAAAACATCGGCGCCGGCATGCAGCAGATGCGCTCGCCGCTCATCGAAGCCGATCTGAACACCGCAGCGCCCCGCATAGCGCTCGCCTACTTTTTTCAGCGCCGCTTCAAGAGCCTTGTCGCCGCGCCCGATAATGCATACCTGTAAAGACGGATGTAAATCAAGCGCCATCGGAATGGCGCAAGCCGCCACGTCCGCCATCTTTTGTGTTGTCAGACGGCTGCCCATGGCCATGACGGTCGCGGTCCGATCATCTATTAATCCAAAACTGCGCTGCAGCTCGCGCTTCCACATTGTCTTGTTGGCCATTTTTTCAGCACTGAAAGAGTGCTGCGACAAATAGCGGTCGCGTTGAGGATCCCACAGCGCGGTGTCTATGCCGTTCGGAATCGATATCAAATCGCCGAGGCGATCCGCCAGCACGCCTTCGAGCCCGCAGCCAAATTTTGGCGTGAGTATTTCACGAGCATAGTTGCGGCTTACAACGGTGATCAGATCGGCGTAGCGAATGCCGGCCTTCAGAAAACTTAGCTGCCCCCAAAATTCCGCGCCATCGTCGCAACAAAAGCGTTGCTCAATGCCCAATGACTGCGCCAAGCCCATTGGAAACAAGCCCTGAAATGCGATGTTATGCAAAGTAAGAACTGTCTTTACACCGCCAACTCGAAGTTGCTTCATATACAGCGGCGTCAGGGCGGCATGCCAGTCGTGCGCATGCACGATATCGGGTCGAGGCACAGAAGCTATCCCGGCGGCGATTCTTGCGGCAACTTGCGCAAGAGCGGCAAAACGCATGGAGTTATCTGGATATTCGACGCCATCCCGATTCACGTACACGCCGTCGCGGTCATATAAGGCATCATTCTTAAGCAGAAAAACCGGCAGACCCAGCTCTCTAGACTCCCCCGAGAGCAAGGACGCCGCGCCACCGCCCGGCAATCCTTCCAGTCGCGCTACTTGATGCACACCGCTTATATGTTGCATCGCCTCCCGATAGGCGGGGAGCAGCAACGTAATATGCGCTCCAATAGCATCCAAACCGCGACATAGCCCGCTTACCGCATCTCCCAGTCCGCCTGTCTTGGCAAGTGGAAATGCTTCAGCGGAAACTGCCAGAATTTTTAGCGCCACAGTAGGTCTCCGGTAATCGGACAAATCCCTTGCGCCGCATGGCTGCCTTCTCGTCAGTGCGATTTGATTTAATCAAATCGGTAAAAAATGCTGCCGAGCGGAATTCCCACCTATGACGCAATGACGAGTCCTTTTTGATTTCTTTCGTCTACCGGAAATCAAGCAAGTAGCATGCCCAGCGCAGTGTTTAACGTTTCAGGAATACGGCAGCGTTGAAGGAGCGCCGGCTTCAGCGACCACCCCATATTCTTCAGGGCGAGACACACCATATGCCTCCAGCCGATTGTATAAAGTCTTGACGCTGATCCCGAGCACTTCAGCCGCCAATTTCTTTACGCCGCCACACT
>JBDTGB010000251.1:0-4450 GCA_039937635.1 Burkholderiaceae bacterium
GGGAAAGGGCTTGCCACCCGCGTTTCGCACATCGTCCATAGCCTGTTCCCAACTCTTGCGTATGCCAATGTCGAATCCTGCGCTATCGAGTCGCACGTTGGCGCCCATGATACGTGACATCTCGATGTTGCCGACCCGGTCATATACGGCATCCGAATAGTTCACCCAGTTTTCCTGTATCAGCACGCATTTAAAACCCAGATGTGCCGCGACAGCAGCAACCTGGCGCGTTTGATTCGATTGAACCCCGCCAATTGACACCAGTGTGTCGTAACCTCCGTCCAATGCTTCAGGGATGAGGTACTCCAGCTTGCGCGTTTTATTTCCACCAAATGCCAGACCGCTGTTGCAATCTTCACGTTTTGCGTAAAGGTCGACTTTGCCGCCCAGATGAGCGCTCAACCGCTTCAGGGGTTGGATGGGCGTGGGACCGAACGTCAATGAATAGCGAGGGAATTTTTTCAGATTCATATGCGTGGCTCCGAGGTTGAAGTAAGCACTTATATAATAAGATCAAAGACTTGGAATATGATTGCAAAATTCATGTTTGTAGCCTACATAAAAAAGCAGCCGACTGACTAAAATAGACTTTCTATTTCCATTATTTCATAATGAAAGCAATAAAATTTCGTCCAACGAAGACGCCATCACCCAATCTGCCCGCTGAGGCCATGGATCGGACAGACAGAGCGATTCTCAGGGTTCTTCAGCACGATGCTTCCGTGTCTAACGTGGCTTTAGCGGTCAACGTGAATCTGAGCGCGCCCGCTTGTCTGCGGCGGGTAGATAGGCTTAAAAAGCTGGGGCTGATCAAAGGAATTGTCGCGCTACTTGACCCTCGCGCGCTTGACTTCGGCATGCTGGTAATGATCGGCGTAGTCCTGGATAGATCCACACCAGAATCATTCGGGGATTTCGAGCGGGCGGTGCAGAAAGTGTCCGGCTGCCTCGAATGCCACATGGTTACGGGCGAATTCGACTACTTTATGCTCTTGCGCACCAAGGATAACGACAGTTTCAACCGCCTTCATGCAGAACAACTGCTGTACTTGCCGGGTGTGCGGCAAATTCGCACCTTCATGGTGCTCAAGCAAGTTCTTTCGACCACCAACCTGCCCATCTAGTGGCGTGCGTCAAGCAGATTGAAGCTTATTAAGCTTAGTACAGGCTCGGGTCACCTTGGCCAAAATACCGGTCGCTTTGGCCATCCAGATGAACGGCTTCGGAGCATGATTATGCTTCATGATGAAATGCCCGACTGCGCTAATCAAGTCCGGAACGGAGCGAAAGATACTGCGCAGCAACTGAGTCTCCGACAAATCGTGGCCGAAAAAATGCTGCCGCAGGTCAAGCATTCGCTGGATCAAATCGGCCAGCCGTGAATAACAGCCGGCTCCGCATCTACATACAATTTCGTGCCAATAGTCCTGTAATTTCACGATAAGGTAGTGCACCCAAACCGGACACGCGTTTAATTCGTGATTATTTGGCGACGCTATGGCCGACCACACCGCCGATTGCCGCACCGCCCAATGTGCCCAATGTGCTCCCGCCCGTAAGAACAGCGCCCCCCAAGGCTCCGACTCCGGCGCCTACGGCTGTGTTCTTCCCCTGACGGGACATGCCGCTGCAAGCCCCCAGGCTTATTAGCAGCGCCGCCATGGCGGCGTATGCGGAAAATCGTTTGAATGTTTTCATTCCATTACCTCGAGTTATAAGCTAGTGTCCCTTCATTCTACGCAGTTTCCATCTCAAAGGCCTTTGTAAAAGCAACCGAATGTCACAAAGAAATATAAAACCATACTGCGGGATGGCTACGAAAAATGGCGGCGCTGCAAGATGAGCAGCACGCCAAACAAGACGGCCGGAAGGACGATCAAGGCGAATGCCAGACGATAGCTGGCCGACATCGAAACAATGGTGCCGAACAGAGGAGGTCCAAGCACAACGCCCAAAAAGGTGCACGTCAGTGACCCGCCGGTCGCCAGTCCAACCTGATCGGCGGGAGCCTGGCGCGCGACTTCCGCCAAAAAAACCCCATTCCAACCGACGGCCGCCGAACCAAACACAATTAGAACGATTCCCAACACAAGGGATGAAACACCTTGTGGCAACAAGGCAAGCGCCCAGCCGCCCACGCCCATAAGCACAGCCAATATCGTCAGCATGGCCACCGCGCCCAGGAAGCGATCAGAAAACCAGCCCCACATTATTCGGCCTAAAACACCGGCCGCTTGCGCGACAGACAGCATTACGCCAGCCGCGACCAGCGAATAACCCAGACTATCGTGCAAATAAATAACAAGGTAAGCCGTAAACGACAACTGCACCGCCGAGAAGGTCAATGATGACCCTGCCAGCAAAACCAAAGGGCGCTTGGAAAAAACCAGCGCCAGCGGTTTACGCAAACTGCCAGCCCATATCGAGTGATGAGGACGGCGATCCGAATCCAGTTCCCGGCGAAATAACTGCGCCGCGCCAAGGCAGGCCGCGCAGGCAACAACCACGACCAGCAAAACGCCCTGCCACCCCACCCATTCATTAAGTTTCGGTGCGCACAAGCCCGCCAAAATGCCACCCAAAGGCACCCCCGTCTGTTTCACGGAAAAAACAAATGAAAGCCGTTGCGGCGGCGTCGTTTTTATCAGCAAGTGCGAGCTGGCCGGCGTAACCGGGCCATATCCACAACCAATCAGCACCGCGCCCACAACTGCCATGACAGGCATGGCAAACAAATTGCACGCCAGGCCCAGGGCGCATAACGCAAGACTGATCTGGCTGACTCTTACTGCGCCAAACCGAGTGATCCAGCCTCCTGCGGTAAGACTGCCCAGCATGGCTCCCACGTAAATCAGCGCCACATAAACGCCGACAAATTCCCCCGGGACGTTAAACACGGGTCCCAACACAGGGGCCAATACCGGGACGGTCAAAGCCGCCGCCGCCACCAGCGCCTGTATGGCCAGCATAATCGTCAAGGTCCAACCGGGAGAAGCAACCATAACAGCTTAAGCGCTTAACGCGCGCATTTCGCGATACAGGTTCGCCTTGCCCTCGAAGCCAATGCCGGCCAGCTCAGGCATAACGATTATGCTGTTTTCGACACGCACTCCATCGGGAAAACCGCCATACGGCTGGAACAAATCGGGGTAGGACTCGTTCCCCCCAAGCCCAAGCCCCGCCGCAATATTCAAGGACATTTGATGACCGCCATGGGGTATGCAGCGTTCAGCCGACCAGCCTTGTTCACGCAACACCGCCAGAGTGCGCAGGTATTCCACCAGGCCGTAGCTTAATGCGCAGTCGAACTGCAGCCAGTCGCGATCGGCGCGCATTCCGCCGTAGCGCAAAAGATTGCGGGCATCTTGATGACTGAACAAATTTTCCCCGGTCGCCATGGGGCCCGGGTAAAACTCGGCCAGTGCCGCCTGAAGTTGAAAATCCAGCGGGTCGCCCGCCTCTTCGTACCAGAACAGGGGGTAATCGCGCAGCATCTTGGCATAGGCTATGGCCGTTTCCAGATCGAAGCGGCCGTTGGCATCGACCGCCAACCGGGCCTGACGGCCGATTTCGGCCAGCACCGCCTCGATGCGGCGCCGATCCTCGTCCAGCGAGGCGCCGCCAATCTTCATTTTCACCACCGTATAACCCCGGTCGAGATAACTACGCATCTCGCCGCGCAACGCGTCGAGATTCTTGCCCGGGTAGTAATACCCGCCAGCGGCGTAAACGAACACGCGCGGATTAGCCGCAACGCCATGCCTGTCGGCCAATAACTGAAACAAAGGCTTGTCCTCGATCTTCGCCACCGCATCCCAGACGGCCATATCGATGGTGCCCACGGCAACCGAACGCTCGCCATGCCCGCCGGGCTTTTCATTGGCCATCATCGCCGACCAGACCCGGCCTGGGTCAAGATTGGCGCCGCCATCGTCAAGCAGACTGGCGGGATCGGCTTGCAACAAGCGCGGCGCAAAACGCTCGCGAATCAAGCCGCCCTGGCCATAACGCCCGTTCGAATTAAAGCCGTAGCCAACAACCGGCTGACCGTCGCGAACCGCATCGGTCAATACAGCAACCAGGCTGATCGTCATTTTCGAAAAATCGATATACGCGTTGCGTATTGGCGAGGCAATGAACTTTGTGATTTCACGAACATCCAGAATACGCACAGCCATGACTCAGATTCCCCTGTATAACTTAAATATTAAATAGTTTGATTTATAAATCGGCAATAGCGGCGCAAACGGCGCGGGTTACCTGATCCGTCGTGGCGCTGCCCTGCAAATCGGGTGTGCGGATCCCACTGGCGGTAACGGTTTCAATCGCCTTCATCAGCCGGCTAGCCGCAAGTGTTTCACCCAGATGATCAAGCATCATGACAGCCGTCCAGAAGGTTGCGACCGGATTGGCAACGCCCTTGCCGACCAGATCGAAAGCTGAACCATGT
>JBDTGB010000252.1:0-2037 GCA_039937635.1 Burkholderiaceae bacterium
CTGCCTGGGCGACCAAATATTGTCATCAGCCGAAACCATCAATTCAAGGCCGACGGTGCTGCCGTTTACCCGTCGCTGCAAACGGCGCTTGCGGCCTGTCGAACCGAGCCCGTTGTTTGCATTATCGGCGGAGCGCAAGTGTTTGGGCATTCACTGAACCTGGCGGATCGGATCATCGCGACCGAGGTGCACTCAACAATCAAGGGCAATGTTTTCTTCCCCGCCCTCGACGCAAGTCAATGGCGGGAAATCGAGCGCCTGCCCCAGCCTACAGAGAATGGCTACGATTTTGATTTTGTGGTGTACCAGCGCCGACGCGCCGCATAAACCGCCAAAGTAGCGGGTCCAACGAGTACGCCACATTAAATCGAATCCAGCCGGAATCCACCTGGTCCGGGTCGAAGTACGAGCCCGGCGCCAGCCAAATTCCGTCCTTTAGCGCCAGCTCGGCCAGCTCCACCGCCCCGCGTTCGCGCCACAGACCAGCGGGCCTGGCCCATAAAAACAGGCCCGCGCGCGGCTGAAAAAACACTTCAAAACCATGCTGCTCCATTAGATCGGCCAACTCGTCATGCGCCTGTCTCAAGCGTTCCTGCACCCTATGCAAATGCGCGCGATGATGGCCCAGGCGCAAAACCTGATACACCGCCCGCTCCATCATTTCTGGAGTGGTCAGTCCAATCATCATTTTTGTCTTGGCGAATTCGCTTAGCAGCGGCGCGGTGGAAACGACATAGCCGACGCGCACCGACGGGGTGATGCTTTTCGAAAAACCCGACACATACACCACCCGCGCCGTGCCGGCCAACGCCACAAGCATGGGACCAACGCCGGGCAGAAGATTGCGCGAAACATCATCTTCAATCACCCAGAAATCATGCTTTTCGCCAAGCTGCAACACACGAAAAGCATTGGCCATGCTCAAACTGGAGCCCGTCGGGTTGTGTAGCACCGTGTTAATAAAAACACCTTTCAGGTCATGCTGCAAGGCGACCTTTTCAAGAGCCTCGATGCACAGGCCATCCCTGGTGCGGGGAACTCCCACCACCTTTAATCCAGCCAACGTCCAAGCGTGCAATAAATTGGCGTAACACGGCACTTCAACCGCCACAACGTCCCCGGGTCGAAACAAGGTTCGCGTCACAATGTCCAGGCCTTGCGTCGCTCCCTGGGTCAACAGCACCTGATCAAGCTGCAAATTTAAACCGAGCTGACCCAAGGCCTGAACGATGTGTTCCCGCAAAGGCGCATAGCCGTATGGGTGTCCATAACCGGCAATCTGAACCGACGGGACCCGCGTCAATTGCCGCAATGATTGCTGCAAACCCGCTTCGTTAAGCCATTCCGACGGCAACCAGCCGCAACCGGATTTGATCGGAATTGAATGATCGGCAAAGACATCGGCCAGCAGCCAGGAAGCGCCAATCCTGGGCGGCTTCCAATCCGATGCGGCAATCACGGGCGCTTCCAATTCCTGGCGGGCGACGCGATAGCCCGAGCCTGGCCGGGCCGCGAGCCAACCTTGCGCCACCAGGCGGTTGTAGGCCGCCGCCACAGTAAAGGTGCTTAAACCATGCGAACGCGCAAATTCCCGAATCGATGGAATAGACATCCCCGGTCGAAGCAACTGAGTCCGAATGGCCTCTTGCAAAGCAATTGCCGCCTGATCGACCAGCGTCGGAGCGCCGGTCCGATCGCGCACAGGATCGAAAAAAACCATGTCATCCCTTGAAAACCAGACCACGTCCAGAATTATGCACAGTTTATCGCGCAAAACCATTACGGTTCGTACGTTTTTAATGAACTGTATATTTCAATCGCCAAGCCGCCAGACGAAAATAGGCCCTTGACAGTACACCTTACACAATTTGCCTTCGAGGTATTCATGGACAGCCCAACGCCCGCCCCCAATCTTTCGAACCTCTGGATGCCGTTCACGGCCAATCGTCAGTTCAAACTGCACCCGCGCATGCTGACACGCGCCAAGGGTATGTATTACACGTCGGCCGAAGGCCAGCAGATCCTTGACGGCACCGC
>JBDTGB010000253.1:0-6739 GCA_039937635.1 Burkholderiaceae bacterium
GGCGTTGCTGCATGACATCCTGCAAACCATAAGCCAGCCACGCGGTGGCGGGCAGGCCATCGCGCCCGGCCCGGCCCGTCTCCTGGTAATAGCCCTCGACCGATTTCGGTAAATCAATATGCGCCACAAAACGCACGTCCGGCTTATCGATCCCCATGCCAAAAGCGATGGTAGCCACCATAACCAATCCGTCTTCACGCAAAAAACGGGACTGGTTGGCAGCCCGGACTGACGCGCTCAAGCCCGCGTGATACGGCAAAGCGACGATTCCGTGGCCGCACAAAAAATCGGCGGTTTCTTCGACCCGGGCACGCGACAGGCAATAAACGATGCCACAATCGCCTGGGTGATCGGCCTGGATGAAGCTTAACAGCTGCTTTCGCACCTCGTTTTTTTCAACGATGCGATAGCGAATATTCGGCCGATCAAAGCTCGCCACAAAGCATGGGGCATCAATAAGTTCCAGGCGCTGCGCAATTTCACGCCGGGTAACCGCCGTCGCCGTCGCCGTCAAAGCCAAACGCGGTACAGCGGGCCAGCGTTCGGCAAGCACCGACAAACCCAGATACTCGGGGCGGAAATCATGCCCCCATTGCGACACGCAATGCGCCTCATCAATGGCAAAAAGGGATACCGCGCCTTGCGACAGCAAATCCAGGCATCGTTCGGTCAACAAACGCTCGGGCGCCACATACAACAAATCAAGCTCATTCGACAAAAACGCCCGCTCGACATCGCGGGCAGTGCGCCAATCCTGCGTCGAATTTAAAAACGCGGCGCGCACGCCGAGTTCGATAAGAGCATCCACCTGATCTTGCATCAGCGCAATAAGCGGCGACACGACCACGCCCACGCCTTGCCTTACAAGCGCCGGAATCTGATAGCACAAAGACTTGCCGCCGCCCGTTGGCATCAGAACCAGCGCATCGCCGCCCTGGACGACATGTTCGATAATGGCCTGCTGATCGCCGCGAAAGGAGTCGTAGCCGAATACTTGTTGTAATATTTCCAGCGGAGTTTTAACAGGCGATTGCATTCAACAACATAAAAAGACGGATTGATGACGGGGTCAGTTTAACGCACCAGAATGGATGCGATGCCGGCCGCGCAAGCGACCCAGACGACAACGGCTGTCGTCACGATCGCCATCGAGCGCGGCGCGATCGTCCCTTGACCGCTTAATAGATGCCGCCGGCGCCACGCGCCGTAAAACACAGCGGCTCCCGCTGCAAGTAGCAACGCCGACGCCACGACCACAAGAGAAACCCGATGGCTCTCCGAGCCCGCGCGCAGCACCAACAGGCCGTTCGCCAAAATCGCGAGGCCTGTGCGGTTCCACGCCAGAGCCGTGCGTTCAGCCTGTAGCCCAGCCCTTCGACGCTGGTGTGTTGCAACTCCGGCAGCAATAGCATCCATCACAAAACCAGCAGTAGCGCAATCACCGCGGCGATGCCCAGTATGGCGCCGGCAACCAGCGGAATGCCGATGGTGCCCGGCAATTTTCGACTGTGGCGCATCGCGATCTCGTTTGCGCGCCAGCGCAGATAGGCAATCGCGCAAAACACAGCGGCCAGCAAGCTAAGAACAACAGCAAGGATCACGACAATAACGTGCGGCCCCAATTTAGTTGAAAATTGGTCAAGCAAAACACCGCCCGCCAGCAGCGCAAGAGCTGTGCGTATCCAGGCAAGAAAGGTGCGTTCGTTGGCCAGCGAAAATCGGTAGTCCGGATCCTCGCCTTCCTGGCGCCATCGCGGCTCATGCATTCAGTGTCCCTCTTTGGTTCTTGGCCGCGTTGCACGCGTCGTTGTCGGCGTGGTATGGCTACGCGACTTTTGATCGTAGCATACGGAAATCCAGTTGAAAAAAGAATCGGGATCTATTTCAGTCTATTTCGAACAGCTTGCCAGCCGACGCGCGAAACGGCACACTGGGATGATGGATAAATCTCTAGTAAAAGTACTGGTCGTCGATGACGATCCCGCTCTGCGTCAGTTGCTGGCCGATTATCTTAATCGCCACGGCTACGACACCTTGCTTGCGCCCGACGCCAGCGATCTGGCGGCGCGCATTCAGCGCTACAGCCCCGATCTCATCGTATTGGATCGGATGATGCCGGGCGGCGATGGCGCGCAAGCCTGCCGGCGGCTCCGAGAACTGGGCGAAGACATTCCCGTCATCCTGCTAACCGCGCGCGACGAAACCGTGGACCGCGTCATCGGCCTGGAATCGGGCGCGGACGACTACGTGGGCAAGCCCTTCGACCCGCGTGAACTGCTCGCCCGGATCGAAGCCGTCTTGCGCCGCAAAAAAGGCGCGTCAGCCCTAAATAAAGAAAAGCCCATTGCCTTCGGGCCATTCGTGTTCGACCCCGCCACGCGCCAGTTGCTCAAGAACCAGGCGCCCATCAAACTTACTGGCGGAGAAGTGAACTTGCTTGAAGCTCTGGTCAATAACCCGGGCAAACCCTTATCGCGTGACCGCTTGCTGGCACTGGCGCGCGACGACGACGAGGGCGAGCGCAACGACCGCGCCATAGACATTGCCGTTTTGCGTTTGCGCCGTTCCATCGAAGACGACCCCAAACAACCGCGCTGGATACAAACTGTCTGGGGCGTAGGCTACCGTTTCGCGCCATAACCCATGCTAGGTCTGCTTGTTCCGCGCTCTTTACGCGCACGGCTGATTTTATCAATGCTGGGCACTATCTTGCTGGTGCAGGCGGCGACCGTGGCAACGGTATCGTATTACCGCAAGCAGTATACGGAACAAGTCGCGGTGCACTTCACTGCTACGACGATTCGCACGCTGCGCGCCTCGCTGGCCGAAATTCCGACGGAACAACGGGCCGACTTTGTACGCCAGGCGTCGCAAAACGAGTGGCATTTATGGTCACGAACCTTGCCCGCCGAGGCCAATATTCAGGAACGCCGGTTTCGTCCGCGACACGGGAAAGAGCGCGGTGCGCCGACCCCTCCCAACGACATACGGCGCGACCTTCGCTTTTTCGTCCACGCGCTGAACGAGCAACTGAACGACGGCACACGCGTGGCCCTGTCCCGCGGGCCCACTCCGCAACTTTATATCTCGCTTCTGCCCAACCTGGAAGAAGAAGCGGGACCGCGCAACCGCGAATGGCTGGTTATTCCTCTGGACCGGGTCGCTCCGCCGGTCGCCACGCCGCTGATCATGGTCTGGCTGGGAGGAATGGGGTTGTTTCTGTTGCTTGCCGCCGCTTTTTCCTGGCACATAACACGACCGCTGACCCGATTGACCAAAGCCGCCGATCAACTGGCCGCCGGCCAACCCCAACGCGTCATCCCGTCGGGACCGACCGAAACCAGGATCTTGGGCGAACGCTTCAACATCATGCTCGATACTCTGGCCGAATCAAACGCGGTGCGGCGCACGCTTTTAGCCGGACTACCGCACGATTTAAAAGGCCCGCTCTCGCGCATGTGGCTGCGAATCGAAATGGTCGACGATTCAACTTTCAAGGACGGGATGCGCAAAGACATTCAAGACATGCAACGAATGGTGGACCAGTTTATCGGGTTCGTGCGGGGAACCGACCCCGGCACCTATCATTTCGCACCGCTCATGCTTAACGTCTGGCTGGAAGAACAAGTCTCCGCCTGGGAGAGCGCGGGCAGCGATGTGCATTTGACCGAATTATGGCCGCAACCGCTGGAGCTTAACGCCGATCGTTTCGCACTGGGCCGCCTACTCGACAATCTGATTGGCAACGCGCTGAATCACGGCAAACCCCCCGTGGAAGTCGCCTTGACCGGGGATTCAAACTTCGGCACTGTTACCGTTTCAGATCACGGCGCCGGCATTTCGGCCGATCGGCGCGCCGAGGCGTTGCGACCATTTTCCCGCTTGGACGATGCCCGCACGCTAACCGGTTCGGTGGGTCTGGGTCTGGCGTTGGCCGACGCCATCGCGCGGGCGCACCAAGGTTCGCTAACGCTGGGTCAGACGCCCTCGGGCGGTCTGAAAGTAACTGTCAGACTGCCGCTTGCTACTGCTTATAAGCCGGCGGCACCGGCGGCCTAGACAGACCAAACATGCGCCAGTAGACCCAAATATTAAAAATCAGCGCCACTGGCAAAGCAACAATCGCCGCCGATAGAATCAGTTGCAACGACGCCACCGATGCCGCCCCATCCCAAATTGTAATGTCGTCGAGAACCAGATACGGAAAGAAGCTGTAACCAAGCCCTCCGAGCGTGGCCAGAAAAACAAACAAGGTCATCAGGAACGGCAAAGCCGTGGTGCGATAGCTGTGGTTGACCATGCGCTGCAGGCACATTTCAATGGATACGAAGCTGATCAGCATGCATCCCCACAAAAAAAGCACCGCCGGCCACTGAGAACCTTCGCTCCACTTAAGGAAAACGCCCGTGTTGGCAAACGCCAATACAAGGGAAACGCCCACCGAACCCGCCGCCGTCCAGCGCACGGCGTGGCGTGCCCACATCACAGCGCGAGCCCGCAGTTCGCCGCCCACCCGCATAATCAGCCAGCCCGCGCCAAGCAGACAATACGCTGCCAGTGCGCAAACCGCGACAAACAACGAAAACCAAAGGTAGCCTGACTGAGTCTGATAACTTACGACCAGTTGCCCCAGTAAAAACCCATGCGCCAATGCCGTAATCAGCGAGCCAAGGGCAAAACCAAAAAGCCAGCGCGACTGCATTTCAACCGGAGAACGCAAACGCAGCTCAAACGAGACCGAACGCAGCAATACCCCCAACGCCAGACCGCACAAGGGCAGATAAAGTTCGCTCATCACATTGCCCCAGGCGTGCGGAAACGCTGTGACGAACAGACCCATGCCTAAAAACAACCAAAATTCGTTGGCGTCTCTCCAGGGACTTAGCAAGGACAACATGCGCCCACGCAATTTCCGCGGGGCGAACAAAACCAGACACCCTACGCCTATATCAAAGCCATCCAGAACCGTGCCGGCGACGATAATCGCAAAAAGCAGACCCATGAACACCAGCGGCATCCAAAACGAAGGGTCCAGCACGCCAAGGCCCAGCGCGGCCGCCAATGAGCCTATCATGCGCGTCCCCGCGTTCGGGCAACCGGCAAAACGCCGTAGCGCTCAATATGCTTGAGCAACTGGAAAAAGCCCAGCAGGAAAGCGCCATAAAACACGAGATAAGCAATCAGGCCGCCCAACAAGACGTCGGGGGATGTCTTGCCCGAGATTTCGCTTAAGGTGATCGTGCCGTTTACCGCGTACGGATACAAGCCATACAGCGCGTGAACAAGACTGCCCAGACAAAGAACCCAGCCAGAAAACGCCATGCCCGCCAAGGCTCGGCGCCAGTGCATGGACAGGCTTCCCGGGTCAAAGCCTTTTCTTCGAACCCTGAAAAATGTAAGCCAACTAAGAGCTGCCATAAGCGCCGCCACGAAAACCACGAATCGAAACGACCAAAAGGTAAGCGCGACAGGCGGGCTCATTCCCGAAAACTGGTCCAGTCCGCGATATCGCCCCTGGTCGTCCTTGCCCAGCCAGAGTCCGCCCGCGTGCGCCCATTCCCATGCTCCCAGGTTGCTTTGGACAGCCGCATCGGGCCATCCAAACAACACAATGCCAGGCTGGACGCCTGTATGCCAATAGGCTGACGTGGCCGCCGCCTTGGCGGGCTGGTATTTGGCCATCATTTTCCCCGCGCCGATCCCGATCGCGCCATACAACACAATGCCCGCCATGGCAATGATCAGTCCTGTTTTAAAGACCAGGCACCCGCTTTCATCCAGAGGATGGCGAAAGGTCTGACGGGCGGTAACCCCCAGCATCAGGAAAGCAATGGTCAAAGCCGATGTCAAGGCCAGCAAGCCGGCATACCAAGCCATCGAGGGATTAAACACCACGGCGATCCAGTCGACGACCCGATACTGACCGTCTACCAGATCCACACCGGAAGGAGTCTGCATCCAGGACTGCAGCGCAACCATCCAGAACGCGGCGCCGGTCGTCCCTAGCGCAACCATGAGCACAACCACAGTGTGAACACGCTCGGACAAACGCCTTTGCCCGAATAACATGGCTCCCAAAAAGCAGGACTTGAATATAAATGTGGTCAAAATCGTCGCGGCCAGCAAAGGGCCGGCGACTTCCCCGATCTTATCCATCAAGGATGGCCACAAGCTGCCGAACTGAATCAGGACAGGCATGCTGGACGCAAATGTCAAAACAAACGCCAACGCAAAAACCCGCACCCAAAACCGATAAGCGATGGTCCACGCCACCTGGTCCGATTGTGCCGCGCGAATTTTGAAGAACAGAAGCACCCACGCCAAACCCAGCTCAATCACCAGAAAGAGCGACATGAAGCCCAGACTGATGGAAAACTGAATCTGCGATAGCCAGAGCTCTGAGTTGATCATAATGTGCGCTAGTTTAAAGCGAGTCCCTCCTTTATAACGACCCGATGCAAGCAAATTAAGCGGAACGTGGCAAAATGCTCACTTCATCCAACTTTTCCAGCTTAGCCAAGTATGACCTCTGTAGCCAGCCCAACCCCTCCTTCCAACTTCCTGCGCACCATCATTGACAACGACCTGGCGAACAATCGCTATGCCGACAAACGCTGGGCGGGACAGCCTGGGCCGGCGGCCATACAGGAACAAGGCAAAATCGACACAGCCCGAATTCGCACACGTTTCCCGCCCGAACCCAATGGCTACCTGCATATCGGCCACGCCAAGAGCATCT
>JBDTGB010000254.1:0-4883 GCA_039937635.1 Burkholderiaceae bacterium
GGCCTACGTCACGCTCAACCGGCTCCGCCCGGATCGGGCGATGCATTGCTGATGGCTGAATTGGCGCGCGCGTCAAAACGGCTTATCGTCGTATTGTGCGCAGACCCTTTGGCGGCGCAACGCCTGACCGAGGAAATTCTTCTGTTTGCGCCTGAACTGCGCGTACGGCAACTTCCCGATTGGGAAACCCTGCCTTACGACAGCTTCTCGCCCCATCAAGATCTCATTTCCGAGCGCCTGCGAACCCTGCATGCCCTCGTGCGGCAATCCGTCGATATTCTGACGGTTCCGATCACCACGGCGTTATACCGGCTTGCGCCGCCCGAATTTCTGGCAGCCTACACGTTTTCGTTCAAACAAGGCGAGGCGCTTAACGAAGAGGGGCTGCGCCGCCAATTAACGCTGGCCAACTACACCCACGTAACCCAGGTGACCGCACCCGGAGAATTTTCACTACGAGGCGGCCTGATCGATTTATTTCCGATGGGCTCGGTGTTGCCCTACCGGCTCGATCTGTTCGACAACGAGATCGAATCGATACGCAGCTTCGACATCGACACGCAACGCAGTCTTTATCCGGTTAAAGAAGTCCAGTTGCTTCCCGGCCGCGAATTTCCCATGGACGAAACGGCGCGCGGTCAATTCCGCGCCCGCTTTCGCGAAACATTCGAAGGCGACCCCTCGCGCGCCTTGCCCTATAAGGACATCGGCAACGGCATTGCCTTTGCTGGTGTTGAATATTATTTACCCTTGTTTTTTGAACGCACGGCCACGCTGTTCGACTATCTGCCCGAACACACCATTATCGTCACACTGGGCGACATCAACCAGGCAATGCGGCACTTCGCCCTGGATACTCAAAGCCGCTATCACTTTTTAAAAAGCGACCGCGAACGCCCGCTGCTTGCGCCCGATAATCTGTTTCTAAACGAGGAGGCGCTCTATAACAATCTGAAGTCATTTGCCCGCCTAACTTTCAGCGACGAGGGCGAAAACCTCGACTTCGCCCGCGTCCCGAACGTTGCCGTGGCCCGTCGCGCAGACGATCCACTTGCCCGTCTGCGCGAACTGCTGGCTGGCGCCAAAGGCCGCATTGCGCTGTGCGCGGACTCCGCCGGCCGGCGCGAAACGCTGGCGCAGATGTTAAACGAGTTCGGCATTCGCCCCGACTCTCAAACCGATACGCTGCAAGAATTCCTGCAAACCGATAGTCGCTTCGGCCTGACCATCGCACCCTTGGACACGGGCTTTGGCGTGGTTGCCGAATCTCTTATGCTGCTGACCGAAAACGACCTATACCCCAATCGCGCCCACCCCGCGCGGCGTGGGCGGCGCCGCCAGGAAAGCAGCAGCGACGTCGAAGCAATGGTGCGCGATCTATCCGAACTGCGCGAAGGTGATCCAGTTGTCCATGCCCAGCACGGGATCGGCCGATACCGCGGCCTGATCAACATGGACCTGGGCGAAGGCCAAATGGAATTCCTTCACCTGGAATACGCGAATCACAGCACGCTATACGTGCCGGTGGCGCAATTGCACGTCATCGCCCGATACAGCGGATCCGACCCAGACCAGGCTCCCTTGCATCAACTGGGCTCGGGCCAATGGGACAAAGCACGGCGCAAAGCGGCGCGCCAAGTGCGCGACGCGGCCGCCGAACTTCTGAACCTGTACGCCCAGCGCGCGGCGCGCGCCGGCTACTCATTCAAATTACCCGCAAACGACTACACAGCCTTCGTCGAAGGTTTCGAGTTCGAAGAGACTCCCGACCAAACCAGCGCGATCGAAGCGGTGATCGGCGACATGACGTCGGGGCGGCCCATGGATCGGCTGGTGTGCGGCGATGTGGGGTTCGGCAAAACCGAAGTGGCCCTGCGGGCCGCCTTCGTCGCCGTGCTGAACGGCAAACAGGTCGCGTTGCTGTGCCCGACGACATTGCTGGCCGAACAGCACACACAGACGTTTCTAAATCGTTTCGCCAACTGGCCGGTCAAAATAACCCAGTTGTCGCGGTTTCGTTCAAGCAAAGAGGTCAGTGCGGGAATTGAAGGATTGGCCGACGGCCGCGTCGATATCGTGATCGGGACCCATAAAATATTGTCGAAGGATGTCCGGTTCAAATCTTTGGGGCTGGTCATCATTGACGAAGAACACCGCTTTGGCGTACGCCAAAAAGAGGCGCTGAAAGCGTTGCGCGCTGAAGTCGATGTGCTAACCCTGACGGCCACGCCCATACCCCGAACTCTGGGCCTGTCGCTGGAGGGGATTCGGGACTTCTCGGTCATTGCCACTGCGCCGCAAAAACGCCTGGCCATCAAGACATTCGTGCGCCGCGAAGACGGCAGCACCATACGCGAAGCCATATTGCGCGAGCTCAAGCGCGGCGGCCAGGTTTACTTCCTGCACAACGAGGTCGACACTATTCAAAACCGTCGAGCGCGTCTGGAAGAGCTAGTGCCCGAAGCGCGCATTGCAGTCGCGCACGGACAGCTGCCCGAGCGCGAGCTCGAAGACATCATGAAAGGCTTTTATCAGCAACGTTACAACGTCCTTCTATGCACCACCATTATTGAAACCGGCATCGACGTGCCCACCGCCAACACCATCATCATTCATCGCGCCGACCGCCTTGGGCTGGCGCAACTACATCAACTGCGCGGCCGGGTCGGGCGTTCCCACCATCAAGCCTATGCGTATTTGCTGACCCCGGGTGAAGACGCCATGACCAGCAATGCAAAAAAACGCCTGGAGGCCATTCAGACGATGGAAGATCTGGGCGCGGGCTTTTACCTGGCCATGCACGATCTTGAAATCCGAGGCAGCGGCGAGATTCTGGGTGAATCCCAATCGGGAAATATCCACGAGATCGGCTTCTCGATGTATTCGGACATGCTTAATACAGCCGTGCGCGCTTTGAAGGCTGGCGAAGAACCCGACCTGGATTCGCCGTTCGCCGCGCTGTGCGAAGTCAATTTACACGCCTCAGCCCTGCTGCCCGCGGATTACTGTCCCGACGTGCACGCCCGTTTAAGTCTATACAAAAAGCTCTCGCATGCTTCCAGCGAAGACAATCTGATCATCGTCCAGGAGGAGCTAATCGACCGCTACGGCACGCTTCCCACAGCGGCGCAAACCTTGTTGGCCACTCATCGATTGCGCCTGCGCGCCGAGCCGCTGGGCATCATAAAAATCGACGTCGGGGAAACCCAGGCAATGATTCAATTTTCCGTCAAGCCCAACATTGATCCCCTGCGGGTTATTACGCTGATTCAGACGCAGCGCCGAGTAAAATTGGCGGGCCAGGACAAACTTAAGGTCGACATCGGACCCGACCAGCCGCTTGGTGCGCGCATCGACGCCGTTCGGACCGTGTTGCAGGCGCTCCAGTAGGTCCGCTACTTTCATCGCTAATGATTTCATGACCCACCTTATCCTTCAATCGCCCACTCTGCACGCGCCCGATACCGAAAAAATCGCCGCTATCGCGCGCGCTGGCGGGTTGCAGGTGTTGACCAATACAGCGGTACGCCTGCTGAATGTCGACCCGTCCGAGCGGGTCGAGGTGGAAAAATGCTGCGACGCGCTGCGAATGGATTATGCTTTTCACGAAAATATCGCACAGCTGATCAACTGCAAAATCCTGGCGCTCGATATGGATTCAACGCTAATCAATATTGAGTGCATCGACGAAATTGCCGACATGGCCGGCAAGAAGGCCGAAGTCGCCGCCATCACCACCGCGGCCATGCGGGGCGAAATAAGCAACTTTTCCGACAGTCTGCGGCGCCGCGTTGCTTTGCTCAAAGGCGTTCCGGCCGACGCGCTGGAACGCGTCTATCATCAGCGCCTGCGACTGAACCCAGGAGCCGATCGCCTGATTTCAACAATCAAGGCATCGGGACTGAAAATCATGCTGGTGTCGGGCGGTTTCACCTTTTTTGCCGAACGCCTGCAACAGCGCCTTGGGCTCGATGCAATTCGCGCCAACGTTCTTGAAATCGTCGATGACAAATTAACTGGCCGGGTGCTGGGCGAGATCGTGGATGCGCAAGCCAAAGCCAATTACCTGCGACAGTTGGCGCAAGAACTGGACGCCAAACCGGAACAGATCATTGCGATAGGCGACGGAGCCAACGATCTGAAAATGCTGGAGCAGGCGCACTATTCCGTAGCCTACAGGGCCAAACCCGTGGTGCGTCAGCAAGCCAATTTTGCACTTAATTTCAGCGGTCTGGATGCGGTTCTAAATTGGTTCCGGCTAGGCGCGCACGGGGCGCGTGCAAGCAAGGGTGCGGTGAAACGTATCTTGTAGCGGCGCAGGTTGTATTACGGTGTCGGTTCTTTTGTTGCAACGGTACGGGTTACCTAAACATGCCACGTTCTTTTGTTGCAACGGTGCGGGTAGTATCATATTCCGTCGGCACGGTCCAAAGGGACCTTACTCCGACTACATATGATGCCACCCACACCTCCGCGTAAATCGGAAGACTCCACATGGGATTAGACTGTTCACCTCGAGGATATAGTGCGCGAGACGTGGCTGTTCACAATCTGTGCAAACTCGTACTCGGCGAGGGGAGGAGACTAGGTGGAGTCGGAGTAAGGCGCCAGCCGTGCCGACGTAATCTAGTCTCCTCCCAGGCGCCGCGCATGCCACAGCTACCGACGCTTCCGCCTGTGATGCCGTCCGTGCCTTAATAGGTAGTGATACACAAAGCCAGGGTACGCCAGCACCAGAAACAGGCACAGCGTGATCGCGTAGAACTCCCACGTCTGGCTAAAGTTATTGCCCATATTGGCTTCCAGCGCAAAACCCAAAGCGCCAACCAGAGCGTAGAACACCAGCACTTCCAGCAGACGTTCAAAAAACGATTTTTTTACCG
>JBDTGB010000255.1:0-7854 GCA_039937635.1 Burkholderiaceae bacterium
GGAACCCGCTCATGAAGCAAAACCCCATGCTTTGGTAAAAAAGTCAGCACTACCGAAATTTCCCGATTTCAAAGCAAGAGCAATGGGAATTCCGTCCATACTTACCGTCCAGGGAACCCCTGGGTCAATTTGAGGGCCGATACGCAAGCGACGCATCTTTAACGCGGTGACAATCGCGCCAGACGTTTCACCGCCCGCCACGACCAGTCGGCGCACTCCCAGCGCCACCAACCCCTGCGCAATACGCGCCAGGGCCTTTTCAACCAGCGCGCCGGCATTTTCAACACCCAGCGCTTGTTGTACTGACTCCACGCGTTGCGCGCAAGCTGTGGAATAAACCACGACCGGTCCTTTCTGTATAAGAGGAGCCGCCCATGCAAGCGCTTCCGCCACAACATCGTCGCCAAGTCCAAGCCGAAGTGGGTCGACTGCATACGCCGGAGTTCCACGCGCGATCAGGTCGGCCAACTGCGCCTGGGTCGCCTGAGAACAACTGCCGCAGATGACCGCGCGCAACCCGCCCATAGCGGGGAAATCGTCCGCCGCGGTATGCGGTTTCAGCAAGCCATTGACGCGAAAGTTCTGCGGCAAGCCTAGCGCAACGCCCGAGCCGGCTGTGACCAGCGGCATTTCGGAACACGCCGCGCCGATCTGAATCAAATCGTCGTTATCAAGCGCAT
Source organism: Burkholderiaceae bacterium (assembly GCA_039937635.1). Classification (GTDB taxonomy): domain Bacteria; phylum Pseudomonadota; class Gammaproteobacteria; order Burkholderiales; family Burkholderiaceae_B; genus JBDTGB01. The sequence goes on from JBDTGB010000255.1 coordinate 681, forward strand.
CGACGATGGCAATATGTGTCCCTTCTGTTTGCAATTGCTTCATTCTTTCACGGATCGCCACTGCCCCAGCCGCCACAACGTCGTAGCGGATCAGCCCGACTGCCCGGGTCGTCTGCCGTTGCAATACACGAACCAGATTGGAATCCACCATCGGGGTAAGCGGATGGTGACGCATGCCGCTTTCACCCAGCAGCACGTCGCCCACAAACAAATATCCCTGAAATAGCGTGCGTTTATTCTCTGGAAACGCGGGGCAGGCAATCGTAAACGGTGTATCAAGCGCGCTCATGAGCGCATCGGTGACGGGGCCGATATTGCCCTTGTCGGTTGAATCGAAAGTGGAGCAATATTTGAAATAAATCTGTCGACAGCCCGCATCGCGCAGCCATTGCAGCGCGGCCAATGAATCGGCGACGGCAAGCCCGGCTGCAATCGTACGCGATTTCAACGCGACAACAACAGCGTCGACATCGGCGGCAAGAGCTTCGTCAGGGACGCCGATAACCTGAACCGTACGCATTCCGGCTTGCACCAACATTCCCGCCAGGTCGGTTGCCCCGGTGAAGTCATCGGCAATGCAACCGAGCAGCGCGCTCACGATAAGTGTTCGTCTTCGATGTATGCGCGAATAATGCCGGCGAAATCCGTATCAGCTTTGAAGCCCAGCGCTTTGCCTAGCACCGCCTGGAAATCGCCCGGCCACGAAGTAACAATACGTTTGATGGATTCGTCCTCGAGCCACTGAATACGCTGCGCCACTTCAGCGCCGGCAACGGTTTTCAATGCGCCAACCATATCGCGTACAGTCACTGACAAACCCGGCAAGCTGACGATGCGGCTGGCCCCGAACCGTGCGCCATCCAGTTCGTAAGCATGAATTAAATTGTGCACCACCTTGCGCGGCGACATGAGCCACATGCGGGTATCGCCATTAACTGGGCATACCGCCGATTGACCGTTCAAGGGCTCACGGATAATGCCGCTGGCAAAACTGGAAGCCGCCTTGTTGGGTGCGCCAGGACGCACGGAAACCGTGGGCAATCGCACAACACGGCCATCGATAAACGCTTTGCGACTGAAATCGTTAACGAGCAATTCGCACATGGCCTTTTGCGCACCATACGAACTTTGCGGCACAGGGCTCATGGCATCAGGGACGACGGCTGGCAAGTCGCCGCCAAACACAGCGACAGAACTGGTAAACACCAAACGCGGCTGAGTTGCCAGCGCGCGGGCGCGATCCAGAATTTGCCGAGTTGCGTCGAGATTGACTTTCATGCCAAGGTCGAAATCGGCTTCGGCCTGGCCGCTGACAACCGCCGCAAGGTGGAATATACCTTGAACATCGGACGTCAACGCCGCCGCAACAGTGGCGCGATCAGCAATATCGCCGGTGACCACCTTAATGCGCGGATCCGAGAAGCCGGCTGGCTTCACGACATCAAGCAATGTGATTTGCGTGATTTTCTCGGGGCCGCCGGTAGGCCCAGTCAGAACCCCCTTACTCAGCAATTCCCTGGCCAGCTTGCTTCCCAAAAAACCCGCCGCGCCGGTGATAACAATATGCATGCACTTACTCTCTTATAAGGTGATCATACAAATTTTTTCGTCAAGTTTATGAATTAATCTTCAGGATGTCAATATAGTAAACAACGTCAACCAGACTATCTAGGGACAATCACTTAGACGGGCGATTAAGCCTTGAAGTGAAGAATATCTACTTGTATGATAATAATAGATTACGCGCAAAACACCCATCATACGTAATGATCCAAGCGCAGCATACCTCCCGAGCAAAACAGACAGAACAAGGAACAAGGCATGGCATCGGTGCAAATTCGTGGAGTACAAAAATTTTTTGGCGGCACCCAAGTCATTCGGGGCGTTGACATCGATATCGAAGACGGTCAGTTCGCGGTATTGGTCGGCCCTTCTGGTTGCGGCAAATCAACCTTGCTGCGCATGCTGGCGGGTCTTGAAGAAATTACTCACGGCGAAATTTCGATTGACGGCGAAGTGGTCAACAACATGCCGCCCAAAGAGCGCGACATTGCCATGGTGTTCCAGAACTACGCCCTGTATCCGCACATGACGGTCTACGACAACATGGCGTTTTCGTTAACGCTGGCCAAAGTAGCCAAGACCCAAATCAAGGAACGGGTCGAAAAAGCTTCAGGCATTCTCGGCCTGGCCGAATTGCTTGAACGGTATCCACGTCAACTCTCTGGCGGCCAGCGCCAGCGGGTCGCAATGGGCCGTGCAATCGTGCGCAACCCGCGCGTTTTTTTGTTCGACGAACCGCTCTCAAACCTGGATGCCAATTTACGCGTGCAAATGCGTGCGGAAATCCGCGAGTTGCACCAGCGTCTGCGCACCACGTCGGTCTACGTAACCCACGACCAAATCGAGGCCATGACAATGGCCGACCAAATCGTGGTCATGCGCGACGGCGTGGTTGAACAGCACGGGCGGCCGCTGGATTTATACGATCATCCCGCCAATCTGTTCGTGGCCGGCTTTATCGGCTCACCGTCCATGAATTTTCTACCCGCCGTATTGCGCCGCGACGCGACTGGCACGCAGGTGGAATTTTCCGACGGCACCCGCATGCCCGCGCCGAGCCGCCTGACTTCCGGAACCGAAGGCCAGCGCATCATCTACGGCGTGCGGCCCGAACACCTGATCATCGATCCGAGCCATCAGGGCATAAAGACCGACGTCACGGTGGTCGAACCCACTGGCGCCAACACTGAAGTTTATTGCCGCTTCAGCAACACCGATCTGGTTTCGATTTTTCGCGAGCGCCACGACTTCAAACCGGGGGACACACTGTCCCTGGTTCCAGACCAAGAACGCACGCACCTGTTTGACGCCGACACCGGCGTGGCACTAGCAGCGTAACCAATATCAAGAAGTAGTTCAACGAAGCGGTTCGGCCTATTAAAGAACCCAGGCAACATGGGACAACATCCCGTTAATCAAAGGAGTAGAGACATGACGAAGCAGACGAGGCGCGATTTCCTGAAGTCCACCGCAACGGTTGCGGCAGCGTCCGCGCTGGGCATCGGCGGCAATGTTCGGGCGGCGACGCCAACCCTGACTTACAAACCTGAAGATGGCGCGAAACTGCGCGTACTAAGATGGCGGCGTTTTGTGCAGGGTGAAGAAGATGCATGGATGGCCAACACCAAAAAATTCACGGAAAAGACCGGCATCGAAGTACGCATCGACAACGAAGGATTTGAAGATATCAGACCCAAGGCGGCTGTAGCTGCCCGTGTCGGCGTGGGCCCGGACATTATCCTTGGCTGGTACGATGATCCGCAACAGTACCCGGACAAGCTGGTGGACGTGTCCGATCTGGCCAACTATCTGGGCGAAAAAAATGGCGGCTGGTACGACGTATGCAAAAAATACGGGATGCAGGGCGATCACTGGATTGCCTTGCCCCTAGGCGTGATCGGCAACGAATTGGTCTATCGCAAGAGCATGTTAAACGCCGCTGGCTTCGACACGGTTCCCAAAGACACAGCGGGCTTTCTCAAGATGTGTCAAGCGCTTAAAGCCAAAGGCACGCCTGTCGGTTTCGCACTGGGCCACGCCGTCCTCGACGGTAATGGCTGGGTGCACTGGGCACTGTGGTCGCACGGCGGCATGATGGTCGACAAAGCCGGCAAGGTGGCTATTAATTCGCCCGAAACTTGGGCAGCGCTCGAATACACCAAAGAGCTCTATAAAACGTTTTTGCCAGGCACCCTGTCGTGGCAGGATCCCAGCAACAACAAGGCATTCTTCGACGGGCAGATCAGCCTTACCAACAACGGCATTTCGATCTATTACTCCGCGCTGAATTCAAAAGATGCCAAACAGCATGCCATGGCCGACGATATCCATCATGCGTTATTTCCAATAGGCCCAATCGGCAAGCCCACTGAATTGCCCGGTATCACCCAAATGATGCTGTTCAAATATTCCAAGTACCCGAATGCTGCCAAGGCGTTCATGCAGTTCATGCTGGAGCCCGAGCAATACAACCCCTGGCTGAAGGCCTCGATTGGTTATGTTAGCCAGTCGCTAAAGGGCTACGAAGCCAACCCGATCTGGACTTCGGATCCTAAAATCACCCCTTATCGCGATGCGGCGGCGCGCATGATCGACAATGGGTACTCCGGACCTTTGGGCGCGGCCTCGGCGGCTGTAATGGCCGACTATATCGTGCTTGATATGTTCGCGGCGGCCGCCAGCGGTTCGAAAACGCCTAAGGCGGCGGCTGCGGAAGCTGCCGAACGCGCCAAACGCTATTACAAGTCATAAAAGGCGCAACTTTTTTTGGCAATTCAATAAGCACGATCCACCTGGCGGCGCAAGGTCTTTTATCCGAGCGCGGCCAGGTCGGTTTTTACGGGGACGATAATGCTGCTATCGCGCAGACTAAATAACAGTAACGTGCTGGGGGTGCTTTTCATGCTGCCGGCCGCGATACTGCTCTTGTTTTTCTTGACCTACCCGTTGGGGCTGGGCGTCTGGCTGGGTTCCACCGACACCAAGCTGGGCACAACAGGAAACTGGGTCGGGTTGGACAACTATATTTATTTATTCGGCGATCCCATAGCGATGTTGGCGCTGTTTAACACGATTTTTTACACCCTCGTGGCCAGTGTATTGAAATTCATGCTGGGCTTGTGGCTTGCGTTGTTGCTGAACAAGCATTTGCCGTTCAAAACTATTTTCCGTTCTATGGTGTTGTTGCCATGGATTGTGCCAACAGCCCTCTCGGCGCTGGCATTTTGGTGGATATACGACGCTCAATTTTCCATTATCAGTTGGACGTTGATAAAGCTTGGACTTATCGATCATTACATCAACTTCCTGGGCGATCCCTGGAACGCCCGATTCTCGACTGTCGCCGCCAACGTCTGGCGCGGCATCCCGTTCGTGGCAATCACTTTATTGGCCGGACTACAGACTATTTCACCCGCTTTATACGAAGCGGCGTCGATTGACGGCGTAACACCCTGGCAACAATTCCGCTACGTGACACTGCCGCTGCTTACCCCGATCATTGCCGTGGTCATGACCTTCTCCGTACTGTTCACGTTCACCGACTTCCAGTTAATTTACGTGCTGACCCGCGGCGGCCCATTAAACGCAACGCACCTGATGACAACCCTGTCATTCCAGCGCGCGATCCCGGGCGGAGCGCTCGGCGAAGGATCAGCCCTGGCCATTATGATGATCCCGTTCCTGTTGGGCGCCATCATGTTTTCGTATTTCGGCTTGCAACGTCGGGCCTGGCAACGTGGGGGTGACAAATGAGCAAGCAATCCACAGATGAAAAACAGGGGATGGATTTCCTTCAATCGCTGCCGCGACGCTGGGTAACGATTTACATACCGCTAGGCATCTTCGTCTTCGTCCTGATGTTTCCGTTCTACTGGATGGTGATTACCTCTTTCAAACCTGACTCTGAAATAGCGCTAAGCACCAGCAACCCTTTCTGGATCGTTGCTCCCACGCTGGACCATTTCAAGAACCTGATCTTCAATACACCCTTTAACGAATGGCTGCTGAACACCGTGATCATCTCGGTGATGGCCACGTTCATATCTTTATTTTGCAGTGTCTTTGCGGCATATGCCATCGAGCGGCTGCGCTTCCAAGGGTCCAAACAAGTCGGCTTTGCAATCTTCTTCGCCTACCTGGTGCCTCCGTCCATTCTATTCATTCCACTAGCGTCGATCGTATTTCAACTGGGGCTGTTCGACACACGCTGGGCGCTGATACTGACCTATCCAACTTTCCTGATTCCATTCAGCACCTGGTTGCTCATGGGATACTTCCGGTCAATTCCCTACGAGCTTGAAGAATGCGCACTGATCGACGGCGCCACCCGTTGGCAAATCCTGGTGAAAATCATCTTGCCGCTATCAGTGCCCGGCCTTATTTCAGCGGGGATTTTCGCGTTCACTCTGTCGTGGAACGAGTACATCTACGCGCTAACGTTCATCTCATCCTCTGAACAGAAAACAGTGGCGGTGGGCGTAGTCACCGGACTGATAGAAGGCGACGTTTACCACTGGGGCGAACTCATGGCAGGGGCCCTGCTAGGGTCGGTTCCAGTCGCCATTGTGTATTCGTTCTTCGTCGAATACTACGTTTCGGGCATGACAGGAGCAGTGAAAGAATAATCTTTCACGGCCCCCTCGGGGGCTGCCGTTGGCAAACATGCCAGGCACGTAGTTGTATGATAATAATATATCAGTCAAATGCACTTCAAGTTGCAGGGAGCGTATAAATGACCAGTGCGTCGGCGTCCGGAATCAGACCGCTGAAAAACGTTGCAAATATGCCCGACCGGGTAACCGAAGCATTGCAAGGCCTAATCCGCAGCGGTGAATTCCCTCCCAAATCGCGGCTGCCGGCCGAGACGGAAATGGCCACCCGCTTCGGCGTCAGCCGAACCGTGATCCGCGAGGCGGTATCGCGTTTAAAGTCTGAAGGCTTGGTGCAATCGCGCCAGGGCAGCGGCGTATTCGTGCGTGAGAGCAATCTTGACGCGCCATTTCGGATCAACCCCATCGTGGCTGATTCAGCGCTCGCCGCGCTGCAAATTGTCGAATTGCGGCGCGGACTTGAATCCGAAATTGCCGCTCTCGCCGCCGAGCGTCGAAGCAAAAAACAAGCGACTGAAATCAAGGATAAATTACGAGCCATTGACGCGGATGTGGCCGCTGGCAACGATGGGGTGGACGCCGATATGGAGTTTCACCGCAGCATTGCACGGGCGGCCGGCAACCCTCATTTTCTGGCGCTCTGGGATTTCGTCAGCCAGTTCCTGAAAAAAACCATGACTATTACACGCTCTCTTGAAGCGCGCAAAGAGCCGTTGGCATTGCAGGTGCTGCAAGAACACGAACTACTGGTGGACGCAATCGTGCGCAAGGACATTGAAGGCGCCCGCGCCGCTGCCCGCAACCACATGGAAATGGCGGCAATCAGAATCAAAAGCGCCAACCCGACTTCGCTTAAAACCAGCAATGGCACACGCGCGGCGGCGTCGGCAAAAAAGGCGGCTGGAGCAAGCCCAAAAGCGAACAATAAAACTCATTCGGCGATCCCGACGCCACGACGGAGTCGGTGAACCTAATTTACAAGTATTTCATCAGGAGCCATA
>JBDTGB010000256.1:0-2315 GCA_039937635.1 Burkholderiaceae bacterium
GGCCAGCGCGCTTTGCGCGAGATACTGACGCAATGGTTGGGATTTCGCGAACAGACAATTATTCGGCGCACGCGGTTTCGCCTGGATAAGGTCACAGACCGCATTCATGTGCTGCAAGGCCGCATGGTCGTGTATTTGAATGTTGACCAGGTGATTCAGACCATACGCGAGTCTGACGAGCCACGCCTCGCTTTGATGCATCGATTCGATTTATCGGAACGCCAGGCAGAGGACATTCTGGAAATGCGCTTGCGCCAATTGGCGCGCCTGGAGGGCTTTAAAATCGAGAAAGAGCTGTCCAGTCAAAAAAAGGAACAAACGGGATTGCAGGAATTACTTGACAGCCCAGTCGTGCTTAGACGCCTGATGATTAAAGAAATTGAGGCCGATGCCAAGCAGTATGGCGACAGCCGGCGCACCTTGATCGAGCCGGCCGACCGCGCCGTGCTCGAGACCAAAGTCGTCGATGAGCCGGTCACCGTTATCATTTCGCAAAAAGGCTGGTTGCGTTTGCGGCAAGGCCACGGACATGATGCGGGGCTGTTTAGTTTCAAAACGGGCGACGCCCTGTACGACGCGATTGAATGCCGCAGCATCGACGATTTGATTGCGTTTTCCAGCCGCGGACGTGTCTACACCGTTCCTGTGTCGGTTCTGCCTTCGGCTCGCGGCGACGGCCAGCCTATTACGTCTATCATCGACGTTGAACCCGGGGCGCGCATCATTCACACGATCGCCGGCGCTGGTGAGCAGCGTTACGCGTTTGCCACGAGCAGCGGGTACGGATTTGTAACCCGATTCAAGTGCCTTGCAACGCGGCAGCGCGCGGGCAAACAGTTTATAAACATGAGGACAGGCGACGCGTTGCTAAAACCGCTGTTACTGCGCGATTCCGACCGCGATCTGGCCCTGCTCACTAAAAAGGGGCGGTGTCTGGTGATGCACTTGCTCGAACTGAAAGAGCTTTCGGGTGGAGGGCGCGGCACCCTATTGATAGGGCTTGATGCGGGCGATACCCTGGCGCAGTGGGTGGCCGTGGGTCCCGCCGGGATCGTGGCGCGTGGAATTTATCGCAACAAACTGGTGGATAGGGTGGTTGATCGGGCTGCTTTGGCCGACTATAAAGGTAAGCGCGCCCGTAAAGGCAAGGTCTTGTCCATCAAGGTCAAGCAACCTACACTTTTGGCGATATAGTTCAATTGAGCGCCCCATTTTCAATTTTTAAGAGTCGTTATGAGCATTAAGGTCACGGTGCTTCCCAGCAAGCATGAATTTTTAGTCCAGCCTGATGAAACGATACTCGACGCCGCTTTGGCGGCGGGGATAGTGCTCCCATATAGCTGCCGCGATGGCGCTTGCTCGACGTGCAGGGGCAAGGTGATTTCGGGAACCTACGATGCCGGCCGCAGCCCGGCGCGCATATTGTCGCCCGAGGATCTCGCCGCGGGGTATACGTTGTTTTGTCAGGCCAGGCCAAGCTCTGATCTGGTGATTGAAGCGCGCGAAATTCGGATGTCGAGCGATATTCAAATTCGGAAAATGCCGTCGCGCGTCCTGAAACTGGAACAGCTTACTCCTGACGTGATGGTGCTTCAGTTGCAACTGCCCGCCGCCGATCCGTTTCGGTATTATGCCGGCCAGTACCTTGAATTTATTCTTAAAGATGGCCGGCGCAGAAGTTATTCGATTGCCTGCATGCCGTCAGGGGATAGCCAGGTTGAATTGCATATTCGACATTTGTCGGGCGGCGCGTTTACCGACCACGTGTTCGGTTTGGATGGTAGTCCGATGAAAGTGCGTGAAATTTTGCGCACCGAAGGACCTTTCGGCTCTTTCTTCCTGCGCGACGACAGCGTAAAACCCATCATCTTCCTGGCCAGCGGGACCGGCTTTGCCCCTATCAAGGCTATTATTGAACGCATGGCGGCAAACCAGAACCCACGTCCAGCCGTGTTGTATTGGGGGGGGCGGCGCCCGAGCGACCTTTATATGCACGACAAGGCCCTGCAGTGGGCTCGAACTATTCCAGGGTTTGCATATATACCGGTTGTTTCCGATGCGGCGCCCGATGATAACTGGATGGGGCGCACCGGCTTTGTGCATCGCGCCGTGCTGGATGATTTTCCGGATTTGTCCGGCCATCAGGTATATGCTTGCGGCGCGCCCATCATGGTTGATAGCGCGCGTAAAGATTTTGTGCGCTTAAATGGCCTGCCGGCGGAAGAATTTTTTGCGGATGCTTTCACCACTGAAGCGGATGCGGTCGACGCGGCGTGAATACAACCCGTTGCAAAAATAAGGCGCCACGGGCGCGG
>JBDTGB010000257.1:0-4673 GCA_039937635.1 Burkholderiaceae bacterium
GTAGCCATCGGATTATCTGGCATAAAACCGCAGTGGCTTGTGCAGCCCTTCCTTGTTATTTGGGCGTTGTGATTATACGATACAGGCTGTGTACTTTAAATGCGAAAAACTAATCATGTCGACTATCACGATTTATCACAACCCGGCGTGTGGCACGTCTCGCAATACTCTTGCTCTTATTCGCAGCAAAAATATAGAGCCCGATATCATCGAGTACATGAAAGCGCCACTATCGAAAACGAAACTGAAAAGCCTTATCAGTTCGATGCACATTTCAACGCGCGAATTGTTGCGCGATCAAGAGGCGGCCTACCGCGATTTGAATTTGGCCGATAAAAAATGGTCCGATGACGAGCTGGTTGACTTCATGATTGAAAACCCCAGCCTGATGAATCGACCCATAGTGGTTTCACCCACGGGAACCCGCCTTTGCCGCCCTCCCGAGGCTGTTCTTGGCCTTTTGGGATAGTTATTTGGCGTGGAGCCGCCGCAGTTCGCGCTAAGGCGTCTTGGCGGCCGCTTACTTGCTTCTTATGTTTGCGGCCCGGCCGCGCCATCTTGACCACAGTTGTAAAAATAGCGGCCATAGCAGCAGTAAAACGGCAAGCAGCGTAATGCTCCCCACCAGCGAATTCGACCAAAATACGCTTAGGTCGCCTTTGGATGCCAGCATCGATTGACGAAACGAGTCTTCAGTCCGATCGCCTAACACCAGCGCCAATATAAGCGGTGCAACCGGGTAATTCAGCTTCTTGAATGCGTATCCGATGACGCCAAAGAGCGCCATAAGCCAGACATCGAGCATCGAGTTGTGTGCCGTATAGGCGCCTATGGCGCAGATGACGATGATCACCGGCGCAATAATGGAAAATGAGACGCGCATGATCGACGCGAACAACGGGACCGTTGCCAGGATTATGATTAGTCCCGCCACGTTGCCCAGGTACATGCTGGCAATCAACCCCCACACGAAATCTTTTTGCTCTATGAACAGCAGAGGGCCGGGTTGCAGACCCCAGATCATCAGCCCACCCAGCAATACAGCCGCCGTGGCCGAGCCGGGAATACCCAGGGCCAGCATGGGAAGCAGGGCGCTTGTGCCCGAAGCGTGGGCGGCAGTCTCGGGCGCCAGCACGCCTTCAGGCTCGCCTTTGCCGAATTTTTCGGGAGAATGTGAAAATCGTTCCGCCAGCCCATAGCTCATGAACGAGGCGGCCGTGGCACCGCCCGGGGTAATGCCCATCCAGCAGCCAACGCAGGCGCTGCGCACCAGCGTCGCCCAATATTTGGGTAGTCCCGCCCAGGTTTTCAGGATCACTTTAAGGCTCATTTTGGCGTTTTTGCCTTTGAATTCCAATCCTTCTTCCATGGTGATCAGAATTTCGCCAATGCCGAACAGCCCAATGACCGCAATCAGGAAATCAACGCCTTGCATTAGTTGGACGGAGCCAAAAGTCAGGCGCACCTGGCCGCTCATGCTGTCCATGCCGACCGTCGCCAGACCGAAACCCAGCATCATGGACAGAATGGTTTTAAGCGCCGCGCCTTTATTCATGCCGATGAAGCTGCAGAATGTCAGGAGATAAACCGCGAAAAATTCCGGCGGTCCGAATCGTAGCGAGAATCTCGCCAACAGCGGAGCCAGGAAGGTGATTAATAAAACGCCCGTCAGAGCGCCCACGAAAGACCCGGTGAATGCCAGAGTCAGCGCCTCGGCCGCGCGACCTTGCTGGGCCAGGGGATACCCATCGAAGGTGGTGGCGACCGACGAGGGCTCGCCGGGTATGTTGAAAAGAATCGAGGTGATGGCGCCGCCAAATAGCGCGCCCCAGTAAATGCAGGACAGCATGATGATGCCCGAGACGGGCGTCATGCTGAAGGTTAGCGGCAACAAAATCGCCACCCCGTTGGGTGCTCCCAGACCCGGGAGCACGCCAACCAGCACCCCCAGCAAGATCCCGATGAGCATTATGCCGATGCTGTGCCAGCTCATGATTATCGAGATACCATGAAAAAGTAAGTCTAATTGTTCCAATCTTGTTGCTCCAGCAGGTGTTGTCCCGGTTTTGTTTTAATAGCCTAGAAAAGCTTCAAGCGGCCCTTTGGGCAGCGGCACCAGAAATACGATTTCAAATAACACGAAAAGCACGACGCTTGTTCCAATACTGACCGTTATTATTTTCAGCCAGCCGTGTTTGCCGCCCAAGCGCATGAATGCGCCGATGAACAGGGCGGAGGCGACGTAAATTCCGATGATCCCAGTCGCGAATATGTACGCCAACGTGGGGATGAAAACCGCGAGAATCCGCTTCAGTTGGCCCCACTGGACGAACAGGCGGAGATCGCGCTTTTTCCCCCATAGCCCGAACGCAAGAATCGCCGCGCTGACGGCGCAGATAATTACGCCAAGGCGAAACGGAAAATAGCCGGGCTGCAGGTTGCCGTTGGACCATCCGGCGCCGATTCGATAGCTATCGATCATCATGGCAATGCCCACGAGCAGCGTGATCGTTGCGACGACCACATCGGCCGTCGCATACGTGGCCCATTTGAACCGTCCATTCGCGGTATCGTTTTCCCGGTTTGATTCCATGATTATTTCGCGATCAATCCGGTGGCTTGCATGACGTCTTTAAGATGCTTTTCGTCCTGGGTAAGGAATTCGGCGAATTCCTTACCTGTCAAAAAGTCGTTGCGGTAAGCACCGCGCTTGATGAAGTCCTTCCATTCGGGTGTCTCCCGAACCTTTTGCATAAGATCGACGTAGTATTGGACTTGTTCGGGCGTAACGCCTTTAGGCATGAAGATGCCTCGTATCATCAAGTATTTGGCGTTGATGCCTTGCGACTGGCAGGTTGGGATGTCGTTCCACGACAATGTGTCGGTAACTTTATCCTTGTCAGGCATTTGCTTGTCGTCCAGCACGCATAGCGGGCGCACTTCGCCTGCACGCCATGTGGCGAGGTGTTCAATGGGGTTGTTGACGTCGGAATCGATATGGCCGCCGACCAGTTGCGCGGTGATTTCGCCGCCGCCTTTATAAGGGATGAAGGTGAATTTTGCACCAGTCGCCTGTTCAATCATTTTGGTGACAATTTCGTCCTCGCGTTTCGAACCCGCGCCGCCCATTTTGAATGTATCAGGCTTGGCCTTGACTGCGTTAATGTAATCCGCAGCGGTCTTGTAAGGCGATTTGGAATTGACCCAGAGCACGAATTCGTCCATGGCCATCAGCGCCACAGGTGTTGTGTCCCGCCAGTTGAAAGGCAGGTTGGTCGACAGAGGCACGCTATACAGATTGGCCAGGGCGATCATTATTTTATTGGCGTCGCCTGTGCTGTCCTTGATGTCCATGAAGCCTTGCCCGCCGCCACCGCCATTTTCAATCACCACCACCATAGGCTGTTTCGTAAGATGGTGCTTGATGGCGGCGCCTTGTATCAGGCGCGCTATTTGATCAGCGCCGCCGCCCGCGCCGCCGGTAACGACAAAAGTGATGGCCTTTGTGGGTTGCCATGCTGCGTTCGCATTGCCGCCCATGCAGAGCAAACCTAGCGCAAGGCCTGTAAGTCCGTGCTTTAATCCGGTTTTTAAATATGTTTTGATCGGGGTCATTCGTACTCCTCCTAGAAACTTTTGGTATACAAAGTGCCATGCTAGACACGTCCGCCTCTACATGCAAGAATTTTCTTTGCTGCGCTGCAATAACAAAAAATGTTGTAAAGGTGCGACAAACAGTGCTTCGCGGGATGACCCGCGAGTGTGACGCGCGCCGTAAAATGTTTGTATTCACACCGCTAATATCACTTATAATCGCGGTTGTATACCAATTAGGATACGTCGTATGGATCCAATCGTTCGCCCCAAAGAGGCTTATTTCGAACAAACCGCACGCAATATGGAAAAGTTCCTGCGTGTCCCGGACTGGACTATTCAGCAAAAAATCGCGCTAACCTGTCGCATCTTGGCGGCTGAGGGGCACGAGTCCGCCTTGGCGGGTCAGATCACCGCCCGGGGCGAAAAGCCCGGCACTTACTGGATGCTAAGCTTTGGCTTGGGCTTTGACGAAGCCATGGCCAGCAACATCGTGTTGGTCGATGACGATCTTAATATTCTGGAAGGCGAGGGCATGGTCAATCCGTCCAATCGCTTCCATTTGTGGATTTATCGTCATCGTCCGAATGTAAACGGCATTGTGCATACGCACCCGCCCTATGTTTCAGCTTTGTCGCTGATCGGCGAACCGCTGGTTCCGGCTCATATGGACACCAGCATGTTTTACGATGATTGCGCTTACTTGGCAGAGTGGCCCGGCGCGCCGGTTGGCGACGAAGAAGGCCGGCTGATCAACGACGCGCTCGGCGACAAGCGCGCTATTTTGCTTGCGCACCACGGTCAGTTAACAGCCTGCTCAACGATTGAAGAGGCGTGCGTCCTGGGCGTGTTTATTGAGAGAGCCGCCCGTATGCAGATATTGGCGCGCTCAGCCGGAACGATCACGGCGATCAAGCCCGAATGCGCGCACGAGGCCCACGATTACCGCCTTAAACCCAAGGCCGTCGGAGGCACTTTCCACTATTTCGCGCGCCGCATTTTGAAAAAGGACGACGAAGCCCTGCGCTAAGGAATGGGCGCGGGCGCCCCACGATAGCCTGACGTCAAACCGCCCCTTC
>JBDTGB010000258.1:0-4543 GCA_039937635.1 Burkholderiaceae bacterium
ACCAGGTCGTCGGAGAAGGTCACGATGACTCCGATAGCGTGGGGTTATGCCATGCGCCATCGGCGGCGATAAGCGCATCGGCCTGCCTGGGGCCCCAAGTTCCGGGCGTGTAAGGAATCGCTTTGTCATGATGGGTCAAAACCGGGTCGACGACTGCCCAGGCTGCCTCGATGGCATGTTCGCTGGTAAACAACGACCGATCGCCCGCAATCGCGTCCGACAGAAGTCTTTCATAAGGAGCTTCTTCGTTGGGATCCTCATCGAGTAAAAAAAGCTCGCGCTGATCGCCGATGAATTCCTTGCCCGAGCGCTTGACCCGCGCCGCCAACGCCACAGCCGATCGGGGAGAAACTCGGAATCGGAAATAATTGGCGCGACCGGTATCGGGCTGAGAATCGGCAAACAGCTTTGCGGGTGGCGGCTTCAACTGGACAAGTATCTCCGCCACCGTTTCCGGCAAGCATTTGCCCGAACGCAAATACCAGGGAACACCTTCCCAGCGCCACGAATCGATAAAAAGCCTTAACGCGCAGAACGTTTCAACATCCGAATTCTTGGCTACGCGGTCTTCCTTGCGATAACCACGATATTGCCCACGCACGACGTCGTCGGCTTTAAGCGGGCGCATTGCCTGAAAAACTTTATCTTTTTCAGCATGCACGGCGGAAAAGCCTCGGTGCACCGGCGGTTCCATGGCAAGCAAGGCTACGATCTGGAATAAATGATTTTGAATGACATCGCGAAGGCAGCCCGCCGTCTCGTAAAAGCCGCCGCGCTGCTCAATGCCAAAGGATTCGGAAAGCGTAATTTGCACACTGGCCACGCAATCCCGATTCCAGATCGGTTCCAGAAAGGAATTGGCAAAGCGGAAATACAGAACATTCATGATTGCCTCCTTGCCAAGGAAGTGGTCAATGCGAAAAATCGCGTCATCCTCAAACACAGACCTCGCCTGTTCATTAAGAGCCCGGGCCGACGCTAGATCGCGGCCAAACGGTTTTTCGACGACAACCCGCGCTCCCTTAGCCAGGTTCGCGGCGGCAAGCCCCTTGATCACTGTTCCGAAAAGCGATGGAGGTATGGCCAAATAATAGGTGGGATGTATAGCGTCGCCCAGCGCCGCTTTCAGCTTTTCAAAAGTTGTCTGCTCGTTGTAATTGCCATCCACGTAGCAAACCAGCGAAAATAACTTTTTCAATGCCGGCTTGTCATCGATTTTCCCCGATTCTTTGATGCTATCAATAATTCGTTTGTGCAATTGCGTGGTGCTCATCTTCGAAGACGCCACGCCTACCACCGGCACACAAAGGCCATCGCGCTTAACCATCTGATAAAGCGCGGGAAAGATTTTTTTGTGAGCCAAGTCGCCCGTCATGCCGAACACGACCAGCGCGTCGGACGCCAGCTTTTCATTGCGTGAATTGGCCATTTCAAGCGCCCTCCTTTTTCTCATCGTGGCCGCCAAACTGTTTCCTCATGGCTGAAAGGACTCGGTTTGCGTAATCGCCGTTGCCTCGCGATGAAAAGCGCGCAAACAAGGCAGCGCTAATAACAGGAATCGGCACCCCTTCGTCAACGGCCGCGTTAACGGTCCAGCGGCCTTCGCCAGAATCCGACACGCGCCCCGCGTAGTCGGCCAAATCGGCGTTGCCATGCAAGGCTTGCGCCGTCAAATCCAGCAACCACGAGCCAACCACGCTGCCGCGGCGCCACACCTCAGTTATTTGAGGTAAATCCAGGTCGTACTGATAGTGCTCAGGATTGCGCATGGGCGTGGTTTCGGCATCGACATCCCTCTTGCGCGAGCCCGCATTTGCGTTGCGCAAAATATTCAGCCCTTCGGCGTACGCGGCCATCATGCCGTACTCGATGCCGTTGTGAACCATCTTTACAAAATGACCCGCGCCGTGCGGTCCGCAATGCAGATAGCCATGCTCGGCGCTGGACGGCTTGCCACTGCGTCCTGGAGTGCGCGGCGCAGCGGCAACGCCGGGAGACAGCGCGGCAAAAATGGGGTCCAAATGTCGGACAATGGGCGCTTCGCCGCCAATCATAAGACAATAGCCACGATCAAAGCCCGAGGTGCCCCCGCTGGTGCCCACATCAAGATAGTGAATTTTCTTTTTTTCCAGCTCGGCGGCGCGGCGTATATCGTCGTGATAAATGGAATTTCCGCCGTCAATCACGATATCGCCCGGCTCCAGCAACGGGACCAGCGTGACCAGCACCTTGTCAACAACGCTTGCCGGCACCATTAGCCACACAACGCGTGGCTTTACAAGTTTGCTTACGAACTCGCCCAAAGAAGCCGCCGCGACGGCGCCCTTTTTCGTCAACCCTTGCGCGGCATCAGCGTGGGTGTCGTAGACCACGCAATCGGCGCCGCTCAACAGCAGGCGTTGCACCATATTCGATCCCATGCGTCCCAATCCGACCATACCCATTTGCATTGTTGTTCTCCTGTTCAGACGTTCTTCATTTGCCAGGCGCAATGCCAAGCTGAAACATCAGTGCTGGTTAAATATCTTGAGAAACGAGCTGCATTTGCACCCGGTGTTCTACTCCGTCATCGACAAGCGCGATAAACGAAGTATCTTGCGCAATGCCGTCAAGCAATAGCCGCGGCACGACCTCGGTCCCCGCTTGCTGCTGCACCGTAATCACGTAAACAGATTCGCCAAAACGATAGCTGATTTTGTACGATTTCCAATCATTCGGAACACACGGTTCAATACTTAGCTTGTTGGCTCGGCGCTTAATCCCCAAAACGGATTCCGTTATCAAACGATACAGCCAGCCAGCCGACCCCGAATACCATGTCCAGCCACCGCGCCCCGCATGAGGCGCCAACGCATATACGTCCGAGGCCACGACATAGGGCTCCGCCTTGTATAGCGCCGCCGCTTCCACGCTGGCGCCGTGATTGATCGGATTAAGCATCGATAACAATTCCCAAGCACGCTGATTGTTGTGCAATGCCGCAAAAGCCATCACTGACCACACGGCGGCGTGGGTGTATTGCCCGCCATTTTCCCTGACTCCAGGAACGTAGGCTTGAATATAGCCAGGGTATGGCACGGACGCATCAAACGGCGGAGCCAACAATTTAATCACGGCGTTCTCGGATTGAACCAGACGTTCATCGACCGCTTTCATGGCTAGGCGCATGCGCTCCTTTGATGTCGCGCCGGAAAGCACTGACCAGCTTTGCGCGATCGAGTCGATTTGGCACTCGCTATTTTCAGCAGAACCCAAAACGGAGCCATCATCGAAATAAGCGCGACGAAACCACGCTCCGTCCCAGCCGTTTTCCTGAAGATTCCGGCCAAGTGCCGCCGCTTCTTTTTCACACAGCGCAACGAATTTCACATCGCCACGCGTCCACGCAAGACCGCGAAACCGTCGCAGCACTTCGTGCAGGAAGAACGCCAGCCAAATGCTTTCACCTTTACCCCGCGCACCAACCTTGTTCATTCCGTCGTTCCAGTCGCCCGTCCCCATCAACGGCAAGCCATGAGCGCCAAAGCGCAAGCCATGGGTGATGGCCCGAACACAGTGCTCATAAAGCGTTGCGACATCGGGGGACTGAGCTGGAAGTTCGTAATACGATTCTTCATCCGGCTCAAGCGGACGGCCCTTCAAGAAGTGTATCGGTTCATCCAGTATGGAGGCGTCGCCGGTCGCCGAAACATAGCGACAGCTTGCCAAAGCCAGCCATAGGTAATCATCCGAACATCGGGTGCGCACGCCGCGCCCCACGGGTGGATGCCACCAATGCTGCACATCGCCTTCGGGATATTGGCGCGAAGCACACAACACTATGTGCGCCCGCACTAGATCCGGTTCGGTGTGGACCAACGCCATGACATCTTGCAACTGATCGCGAAAACCGAAAGCACCCGATGACTGATAAAACGCGGTGCGCCCCCACAGGCGACTCGCCATAACTTGATAAACCAACCAGCCATTGGCCAAGGTATCAAGAGCCTTGTCGGGCGTTTCGACCTGTATCGCGCCAAGCGCATGCGTCCAGTATTCCTTGACCTGGGCAAGTGCGTCGCGCGCGGCGTCTGCACCTTTAAAACGCTGCAACAAGGCGCGTATTTCGTCATCGCCTGATCCCGCTCCCAATTTAAAAACAATTTCTTTTTGCTGCCCATCATCCAGATCAAACGCGACCCGGATGGCTGCGCACGGATCAAGCGCCGCTCCCGCTTTCCCCGAGAGTTGTTCTTGCGCCATGGCGGCGGGGTTATCAGGCGAGCCGTTGCGTCCCAAGAATTCGCCGCGGTCCCCCGTCATCGTTCGGTCGACATCGTCGTCCACGGCAAAAAAGGCAAGCCGATCTCCGAAATCCATGCTATACGGATTGCGCGCCACGAGAGCGCCTCTATCAGCGTCAATACGAGTATTTACATGCGCCATCGTCTTTACGCGCTGGTCGCCCAAAACCCATTCAACATAACCCGTAGCCGATAAACGCCGGCGCCGACCAGAACGATTGCGCACATTCAGTACAGCGAATTTAATGGGTGCGTCACGC
>JBDTGB010000259.1:0-6371 GCA_039937635.1 Burkholderiaceae bacterium
ATTCCCGCTGGACGTTGAAGCGCAAACGCCAGCTAGCCCACCATCATCAAACTGGCGTTGCCGCCTGCCGCCGCCGTATTGATGCTAACCGATACTTCGCGCAGCAGGCCCTCAAGCGCATAAGAACGCCCCGCCGCGACCTCATCGGGGCTTAAACCTTGCACTGACACAATCGGCCCAAGCCGCGCAGCCACCGTTTGATTGATTTGCAGCAAAGCATCGCTATCGCCTTCAAACAGCACCGCCCGATAATCGCCTTGCTCGATCGCGCTGTCGGGCACGAGCGCGACGTTTTTCTTCTGCACGGCATCGCAGTCCGCCAACGCGGCGCGGCTTACTTCGGTATTGAGCAAGGCCATGCGATTGCCCGTCGCTGCACAGGCCGCCATTTGGGCGCGAAGGCCAGCCTGGGTAGCAGCAACGCACAGTATCGTGCCTCGCGGCCTGACATGGTAAAGATTGCTCTCACCTGTCGGTCCGGGCAAGCTTATCGAAACGTCGTGGTTCGTGTCGATTTGACGGCCGATGGAAACCGGCAAACCTGCCGGCCGTTGCGCCAGCAAACGCATCAGATACAAAGGGCCGCCCGCTTTGGGGCCGGTGCCGGAAAGGCCTTGTCCGCCAAACGGCTGGACGCCGACAACAGCGCCAATAATATTCCGATTCACATAAATATTTCCCGCCTGAATGCGCGCCGACACTTGGGCAATCGTTTCATCGATGCGTGTATGAACACCAAAGGTCAAGCCGTAACCCGTCGCATTAATCGCGTCAATCAATGAATCGAGCTGATCGCGGCGATAACGCACAATATGCAAAACAGGCCCGAACACTTCCTTTTCAAGCGCGGCCATATCGCCGATTTCAATCAACGTGGGCGCGACGAACGAACCATGGCGACACTCCGAATCCAGACTAAGCTGGTCGACTCGATGCCCGGCCCGCCGCATGGTTTCAATGTGGGTGTTGATGGTTTGCTGCGCCTGCGCGTCGATCACAGGTCCAACATCGGTCGACAACAGATCAGTATTGCCCACGCGCAATTCAAGCAAGGCGCCGCGCAACATGGTTAAAACGTGGTCGGCACACTCTTCCTGCACACACAAAACGCGCAAGGCCGAACAACGCTGGCCCGCCGAATCGAACGCAGACGACAGCACATCGAACACCACTTGCTCGGCCAGCGCGGACGAATCCACCAGCATGGCGTTCTGTCCGCCGGTCTCGGCGATCAGCGGTATGCAATGGCCCGCGTCGTCCAAACGACGCGCCAAAGTGGCTGATATAAGCCGCGCCACGTCGGTTGATCCGGTGAACATCACGCCACGCACTGACGCGCTCGCCACCAGGGTCGCTCCAACGGTTTCGCCTTGCCCGGGCAACAACTGAATCGCGCCGGCTGGCACTCCCGCGCGGCGCAAAATCTTGACTGCCGCCGCGGCAACCAGACTGGTTTGCTCGGCGGGTTTCGCCAACACCGGATTGCCCGCCGCCAAAGCCGCCGCCACCTGCCCTGTGAATATCGCCAGCGGAAAATTCCATGGGCTGATACACAGGATCGGCCCCAACGGGCGGTGCGTATCGTTGGAAAAAGAGGCTTCAATCTGGGTCGAGTAATAGCGCAAGAAATCGACCGCTTCACGCACCTCCGAAATAGCGCTGGCAAACGACTTTCCCGCCTCGCGCACCACCAGGCCCATCAAAGGCCGCATCTCACTTTCCAATAGATCAGCCGCCCGTTTCAGGCAACGGGCACGCTCCACCACCGGCGTAGCCTGCCAAATCGGCGCCACCCGACACGCTTCAGCCAAAGCATTCTTGATATCGACTTCAGATGCCTCGATAACATAGCCCACGATATCGCGATGATCGGCCGGATTATGCACAGTTCGGACACGGCCTGGATCCCAATCGAACTCCCGCTCCCCCACCATCGGGGTGGCGCGCCAAGAAGTTTCCGCGCTACTCAAAAGGGCCGCTGCCAGCGACCCGAGCCGCTGTTCATTACTCAAATCGAGCCCGGCTGAATTGATCCGTCCTTCCGCTTGCGCATACAAATCGCATGGCAGGGGAATCTTTCCATGCGCCGCGCCAACGGGCGTAACGCGCAAAGCCGCTTGCACCGGATCGGCAATCAGCACGTCGACCGGAATATCTTCATCGCCGATCTGATTCACAAACGACGTATTGGCGCCATTCTCAAGCAAGCGGCGCACCAGATACGCCAGCAAGGTTTCATGCGTCCCCACCGGAGCATAAATGCGACACGGGCGATTTAGCTTGCCCTGCGCGATGGGGCCGGTGACTTCTTCGTACAACGATTCACCCATTCCATGCAAGCACTGAAATTCATATTGGCCCGCGTAATAATTTTCCCCCGCCATGTGGTAAACAGCCGCCAGCGTATGCGCATTATGGGTGGCGAATTGCGGGTACACCGCCTCAGGAGCTCCTAGCAACTTGCGTGCGCAGGCCAGGTAAGACACATCGGTGTAAATCTTTCGCGTATAAACCGGATACCCTTCCAGGCCATCAATCTGCGCCCGTTTAATTTCCGTGTCCCAGTAAGCTCCCTTAACCAGTCGAACCATCAGGCGATGCCGACTGCGTCTGGCCAGATCAATCACATAGTCGATCACATAAGGCGCGCGTTTTTGATAGGCCTGAATGACAAAGCCTATTCCGTTCCAGCCCGACAAATCGGGATGAAAACATAAAGCGTCCAGCAGGTCGAGCGACAACTCAAGCCGATCGGCCTCCTCCGCATCAATGTTCACGCCAATGTCGTAGTGACGCGCCAGCTTGGCCAGTTCAATCAGACGCGGCAACAACTCAGTCATAGCGCGCTCGCGCTGGGCGCGCGAGTAGCGTGGATGCAAAGCCGACAATTTGATGGAAATGCCGGGGCCTTCGTAAATGCCGCGCCCCGCCGACGCCTTGCCGATGGCATGGATCGCTTGCGCGTACGACGCAAAATAACGGCTGGCGTCGTCGGCCGTCGTTGCGGCCTCGCCAAGCATGTCATACGAATAGCGAAAGCCCTTTTCTTCCAACTTGCGGCTGTTGGCCAGCGCCACTGAAATCGTTTGCCCCGACACGAATTGTTCGCCCATCATCCGCATCGCCATATTCACCCCCTTGCGGATCAAGGGCTCGCCCCCCTTCCCAATCAGACGAGTCACAGCGCGCGACAAGGATTGCTCGCTATTGACGCCAACCAGCTTGCCCGTGATCATCAACCCCCAGGCCGCGGCATTCACAAACAGGGAAACCGATTCGCCGATATGAGAGCGCCAATCGCCGCGACTGATCTTGTCGCGAATGAGCGCGTCGCGCGTCGCACGATCAGGAATGCGTAATAGCGCTTCGGCCAAACACATCAGCGCCACGCCCTCTTGGCTAGACAAGGAGAATTCCTGAATCAGGCCTTCCACGCCGGTGCCTTTGCGCTTACCGCGCAAGGACTCGACCAGGCGCTTGGCCAATGCATAAACGGGCTTATCGCTGACGCCGGCCTGTTCAACCAGCAACGGCACACACTCGGTTTCGGGACGGCGATACGCGCTGGTGATCGCCGCCCGCAAAACGGATTGCGGCTGAATATCTTGCGCAAACTCGTAAAAAGGCGAGTGCGGTTCTTGACCGGGGGACGTATCCTCGGTCGCGTCAGCGTCGCGTTCACCCAGATAAGAGATTTCGGCGGGAAGGTGCCCCCGCTCTATCGCATCGACATAGGCAAGGACAGCCTGCTTATGCAGCCAATGCGGGGTGCAACCCAAGCGCTGCGCCGCCACGCGAAGCCGCTCGCGCAGCGTTTCGTCCACCTTGACGCCCAATGTAGTGCTTGCCATCGTCGTATTCCTGTCGCGTCCGTCGATTCGCCCCAGCCTGGGATAGGCAAGCGAATACCGAAAACCACGCTTTAAAAAAGGAATGATAAGCTGGTTGTACCTTTCTTTCTATAAAGGGTTAACCCTTATATTTTGACTCTACCCGCCCTCATGACGCATGAAAGTGTTCCACCAACGCCTTAATCATCGTGTCACTCATCGCTTTCCGGGTTTCTTTCGTCGCGCTACCCAGATGCGGCATCAATGCGACCCGATCGCTGCCGCGCAGCTCTTCAGGTACTTTCGGCTCGTTTTCGAATACATCAAGCCCCGCCCCCGCCAGGGTGCCATTTTTTAACGCCGCGATCAGCGCTTGTCCATCAATCACCGATCCACGCGCAATGTTCACCACCAGGCCCTCCGGCCCTAGCCGCTGCATGACCGATTGATCGATAAGATGATGCGTTGCGGCCCCTCCGGGGCAGCATAGGACCAACGCGTCAGCCCAATCCGAAATCTTGTGAATGTCGGAAAAATACAAATAAGGTTCCGACTTTTTGCGCGGGCCGAAATAAGCTATTTCAGAGCCGATGCCGTCAAGCCGACGAGCCAGGCACAAACCAATATGGCCCAAACCCACTATCCCAACCTTTAACGAACCGACCGATCTTCCCAGTGGAAATTTCCCATCCAGCCATCGCCCATCGCGTACAAAATTATGAGCATTGACCAAGTTGCGCGCCGTCGCCATCAGAAGGAACAGCGCCATATCGGCGACGTCTTCAGCCAACGCCTTCGACGTGTTGCACACAATGATGTCCCGGGCCGCGGCGGCCACAAGATCCACCCTTTCCAATCCCGCGCTAAAACTTGAGATGATTTCCAAGGCGGGCAAACGCTGGATCATGTCCGCGTCAATTTTCCGCCTTCTTACCGCGATTCCTTTTATCTCGGCGCCATGCTCGCGCAAGACCACGTCGATGCCTGCCGCGTCTTCCGGCAGATCCACCACAGTGAAATAGTCGCTTAGCACTCGATCGGCCGGGTCGAAAATATCGCTCGCCAAAAGTATTTTTATGTTTTTTTGCATGAGTAAACCTTAAAACCCTGATGTGTGCCACTCGCATGGCGGGCACGGGCCGACAGGAACCGCCCGGGCAGTATATATCTGTCGTGCGCCTAGATCTCCGCCGCCTCCGATACCGCCGACAAATCATTTTCAATCTGGCTCGCGCGCTGTGCGGCGTTAACCTTGATCAACGACGTCAGACGCCGCACCACATCGGATCGCGGCTGCCATATCGGGAACACCAGACCATAAGGCAATTGCAGAGCGGGACGAAAGCGGCGAATTACCAGATTGTCTTTGTCGGCGGATCGGGCCACGAACGGATCGGCAATGCACACCCCCAACCCGTGAGCGGCTAATTGACAACCAATCAAGCCGTTGGTCGCTTCGAAGCGAATATTAGGTTCAACGTCCGCTTCGCCGAATAACTGGTCGATCCGTTGTCGGATGATCGAGCGGGAATGCGCCACGATCAAATCAACGTCGAACAGGTCTTCCAATTGAATCACAGTGTGCCGCGCAAGCGGATGATCCTTATGCATTGCCGCAACCGCTTCAATTCGCAAGAACTCCTCGGTCTCGAACGCCGGATGCACCAAAGGAAGGACCGTTACCGCCACATCGAAACTTTCGTCGCCCACCCACTGTTCAATATCTCTGCGAACCCTCGTCTGCAACGTGGCGGAAAATGTTGGAGATTCCTTGGCCATGACTGCAAGCGTGTCGCTGATCAACACCTGCGTCACATAAGGCGCTGTCAGGATACTGACGTGATTGCTGCTGGAACGGCGAATCTGAGCCGCTGCCCGGCTTAACGCATCATAACTATCGAGAGTGCGTTCGGCCTGGCGATAAAATACTCGGCCCTGTTCTGTCAACCACAAACGCTGTCCACGACGCACAAATAATGGAAAGCCCAGTTCACTTTCAAGCGCGGCCAGTAGTCGTCCCACTTGCGGCTGAGTTCTGGACATCTTCGCAGCCGCCGCCGACACCGTTCCACCCTGCACGAAAGCTCGAAGCGCTTCCAATCCTCGTTGACCCAGCATGTCTGCTCCAATGGCGCCATACATTATGCGTAATTCGCATAATAACTGCTAAATTTAGCATTTGACGTATAGCTAGTATTCACGAATACTAAATCATTCAAAGGCAAGCGCGCGGCAGCCGCCTGCCAAATGCCAATAGGAAAGTCACATGTCACAAACCGAGATAGCCGATCCGGCCTGGACGGTGTCGCCCGCCCACTACACAGAAGGCCGGCCAGCCCAATGGAGTCTTCCGAAAAAGCCGCAATCGCTTTATCTGACAATGCGGGATGGCTGCCGACTGGCCGTTGATATTTACCTGCCGCAATCGCCCAATGCGGACCACGCGGAAACAAGGTTTCCGACCATTCTCTTCCTTACGCCCTATTACCGCCGCTTCAAGGTGCGTCAGGGAGGCACCGGCGAAAACAACCCTAACACAGG
>JBDTGB010000260.1:0-3398 GCA_039937635.1 Burkholderiaceae bacterium
GAAGTAAATATCGATGAACCCGCCCATTTTTGGCATTTCGAAGGTTCCATCGAATAAGACATTATCGCGAAACAGGTCGCAATGGGAGGGACCCGATGGCAGGGACAGGTAGACGTCGGTCAGGGCAAAGCGAATCTGCTCGTTCAAAGCGCGTTGTATTAAATCGGTTTGTGACGCGTTAAGAAATGGAAGCACCTTTGGAATAGTCTCCCGCCACCAGGATAGGCCGCGCAAGTTATCTTGCCGAATTTGGAATGTGCTTCCTGCCAAATGTGTGCGCGCCAGCGTTTGACCCGCCAGAGCGCAATGCTCGGCGCCGGGCGCGGTTTCGTACCCGCCGGATAAACGCGTCACAATCGCGCATGGCTTGCCGTGTAAACTAGCAATTCGTTGCCCGTTGATTTGGGTTTGAGGTTCGGGCGCCGGAATATCGCGTTCAGCCAAATGGTGCATCAGCTCGATATAAAATGGCAATTGATCGTGGGTAAGCACCTCGAATATGGTTAGCACGTATTCGCCCACAGTGGTGGTTAAAAAGAAGTTCGTGTTCTCGATGCCGGCGGTGATGCCGCGCAATGAAACCAGTTCGCCCAGCGTGTAGTGGGTTAGAAGTTCGCGTACCTCGCTGTCGCTGACAGGCGTAAAAACGGCCATGGGGCTTGATGCTCTATTTAAATAAATAAAAGCCCGTGAATTCGGGCGCTTGATTTTAGTCCAGGTTGGAATATTGTCCAGAAACGCGCGCAACAATGCAGACTTGCTTCACCTTAACATGCCCGCCGCAGGCATGACCGTGGAGGAGCGCGTCGCGCGCACGGACAAGCCGGCCGATTGGCGGCTGTGCGTGGCCCCCATGATTGATGTCACCGATCGGCATTGCCGGTTCTTTCATCGTTTGCTGGCGCCGAGCGCGCGCTTGTATTCGGAGATGGTCACCACGGGGGCATTGTTGTACGGCGATGTGGCGCGGCACCTGGATTTCGATCCGGCGGAGCACCCGGTTGCGCTGCAACTGGGTGGAAGCGACCCCATGGCGCTGGCGGATTGCGCCCGTTTGGGGCAGAGGTGGGGCTATGACGAAATCAACTTGAATTGCGGTTGTCCGTCGTCGCGCGTGCAGCGCGGCGCCTTTGGCGCCTGCCTGATGGCCGACCCCGGCTTGGTGGCTGACTGCGTTAAAGCAATGCAAGACGCCGTTTCGATCCCCGTCACTGTCAAGCATCGACTGGGACTGGATTACGACGAGTCGTATGGCGCGGTGCGCGACTTTGTTGGCGCGGTGCATGCGGCGGGTTGTCGCGTATTCATCGTGCATGCACGCAACGCCGTATTAAAGGGGTTATCGCCCAAAGATAATCGCGAGATTCCCCCTTTGCGCTACGATTTTGTCGCCCGCTTGAAGGATGACTTCCCGGATGCTCGAATTATTCTGAATGGTGGAGTGGCGCAGGTGGATCAGGCCGGTGATTTGATGGCGCGATACGACGGCATCATGCTGGGCCGCGCGGCTTGGCACAATCCCGGAGTGTTGTCCGAGATCTCGCAAATTTGCGACCCCGGGCTTGTCTTGCCCGAGCCCGAACAGGTTGTGCGGGCCATGGTGAACTATGCGGCGCGCGAGATAAAGAAAGGGGCGCCGCTAAGGACGATAGTTCGTCCGATGCTTGGCTGGATGAGCGGCCGCGCAGGCGCTCGCCATTGGCGGAGAACCTTGTCGGATCCGGCTGTGTTGGGGCGCAACGACCCTGATGTCATTGCTTCGGCATGGGCGGCTTTGACGCGACGCCCCGAATGCGCCGATGACGACCCTATTGATTCCGCCTATGTGGCGGCTTCGCCGCTTTCGACTGGCCAGTCACGTATATAGGCCTTAAGCATATTGTTTTCGAATTGCTGCGCCGCCACGACGGCTTGGGCCATGTCGTAGAAAGAAATAACGCCTAGCAACGTTGGGCCGTCCATTACCGGCACATAGCGGGCGTGGTTTTCAAGCATAAGCCGCTGTATTTCGTCCGCATCGGTGTTGGGCGTGACGCTGACCGGGGCATCGTCCATGATGCTGCGGATCGTGTTGGCGCCCGTATTGCCGTGATTGGCGTGCAGATGGCGAATAATTTCGCGGAAGGTCAGCATCCCGACCAGTTGCCCGCGCTCCATAATGACCAGTGACCCGATGTCTTGTTCGCTCATGGTTTCCAGAGCTTGCAAAATCGGCATATCAGGCGTGGCGGTGTAAAGGGTATTGCCTTTTACACGTAGTATTTCGTTGACTTTCAGCATCGCAATTCTCCCGAGTATGCCTTTATGGCAGTTTATTGATATTCTGCACTACTACAGAGGTTTCGGGTAGCGCTTCGTCGCTTTCCAGCACGTCTCCAAGTGTAACTGCGTTGGCTTGGGTCAAGGAGTTTGAAACCGCATGAACAAGAACGTGGTCTTCCAGGAACCCGGGCTGGTTTCGATCAATTAGCAGGGCATCGATAATGGGGCCGAGTCCGGCTTGTTGCAAATCGCACGCAAGCACCCATTGCTCAGAACTTTTTTCTTGCACGTGCACGATATAACCAAGCTGTTGCAGCGTTGTCAACGCGGTTAGAAGCTCGTCATAGTGAAGCTTCAGATGCGTGTTTAGAAACTGCGTGCTTCGTCCGGGTGGCGAACTTTGGCGGGCGCTATGCAGCAGGCGAATGACGTTGACGGAGTCAATGAAGGCAGCGCCCGGCTGGCGATTTTCGTCCCATCGGCGTAATCGCAGCAATGGCAGCGTGGCGGCAATGGTGGCTCCGAATAAAATGGCCAGCCAGGACAGATAGATCCATAACAAAAAGATAGGAACCGTCGCAAACGCGCCATAAATAACGGTGTACGACGGAAAGCGCGTCAGATAGAGCGCAAAGCCAGCCTTCATTATGGCCAGCACAACGGCGGAGCCAAACCCGCCCGCCAAAGCGTCTTTCCAGTAAACTTGGCGATTGGGAACGTGCACGAATAATGCCGCGAATCCCACACCGGTGATGGCCAGCGGAATAAGCGACAGGGTGAAGCCGCCCAGCATGGAGCTTTCGCCAACGTGGTGCAAGGATATTTGCGCCATCAACGACGTGGCCCACAGACTTGCGCCCGCTAAAATAGGGCCCAATGAAAGAATTACCCAATACACCATCATGCGTTGTCGCAGCGGGCGCTGTCGTGTCACGCGCCAGATGTCGTTGAAGGCTTTGTCGATTGTCATCATTAACATGATGGACGTAACAACTAAAAACACGCTGCCAATGGCGGTCAGTCGCGACGCTTGCGCGGCGAACTGATTCAAAGAAGTCATGACGTTTTCCGATATCGTCGACGGCATAAGGTTGGTCGCCATGAAGTTTTCCAAAGCTAGCCTAAATTCGCCAAAT
>JBDTGB010000261.1:0-4050 GCA_039937635.1 Burkholderiaceae bacterium
TGATTATTGTTGCGGCTATTTTAACGGTGTGGTCCATGTGCTATTACTTGCGCCGGGCATGGCCTTCCATCCGGGACAAAACAGACCTGGAACTGTGACATTGTCATGCTTGTTGTTGCAAGCGGCAGGCTATTGCCTGAAGGTGCGGGCTTGGCTGACTTCGGCGGGCGCGCTGCTGCGCCATGGGTTGATATCCAGCCCTCCACGCCGGGTGTAGCGCGCATAGATCAATAGCGATTCAGGCCGGCAGGCCTGCCAGATATCGCTGTACATTTGTTCCACGCAGTGCTCGTGAAATCCATCGTGCCGACGGAAAGACACGATGTATTTCAACAGTGCGGCGCGATCGATCTGTGGGCCGGTGTAGCGGATTTGCACACTGCCCCAGTCCGGTTGACCGGTAACGGGGCAATTGGATTTAAGCAGATCCGACATCAGGGTTTCGGTCACCGTGCAAGCATTAGGGATGCAGTGCAGCAGATCAGGGGTTCGCTGGTAGGTGTCGATGACGACGTCGGCGTCGTCGATGCACACTCCGCCGAGCGCCTGGGCGACGCTCTTTTGCGTGCGCCCGACGTCGATGTTCACATCGACCTGATCGCCGGCCGCCTGACTTAGGTCGCGTTCCATGCGGCGGCGTGCGGTTTCGCTATTTTCAAAATGTGTTTCATTAAACGAATTCAAATATAACTTGAACGATTTCGATTCGATCAGATTGGGGCTTGCCTGCGGAAATGTAAAACGCGCCGTGCCGACAACCGGCTTTCCGTGCGGGTTGAGCCAGGAAATTTCGTAGGCATTCCAGATGTCGGCTCCAATCCATTCGTAGCGATTGGGCAGTGTTTGACGCTTTTCCTGGCGCGAGATCGGGAACAACAGGCGCGAATCGTAGGATTTTGGGTACGCGACGGCGTGGCCAAGCGGAATTTGAGCAAGAAGCGGATCAGGCATACAGGCAGAGTCCAAAACGCGTGTAACGGCAAATAAATATTGTACTGTGCGCGCCGATTGTTTTTACGTCGACGCGTCGCTAGTGCGATTCCCAATAAGAGGCTTGCGCGTAGTTGGTTTTTAGCAGGTCGACAAAGACCCGCACACGCAAGGGCAAATGCTTGCGTTCGGGCAGCATGGCGTATATGCCATTCGATGGTGCGGCATATTCGTCCAGCACGCTGATTAAACGGCCTGTGGTCAGGTCTTCGCGAACCTCCCATAGCGAGCGCCACGCCAGGCCGTAGCCCGCCAGTGCCCATTCATGCAATACGGCGCCGTCGCTGCACGCCAGGTTCCCTTTGACCCGGATGGCTCGCGTTTGCCCTTTGTGCTTAAGCAGCCAACCTTTGGCCTGGTTGCCTTGGGCGCCGAACGACAGACAATTGTGATGCGCCAGATCCTCGGGGGTATTGGGTCGTCCATAGACGTGCAAATAGGACGGGGCGGCGACAATAACGCGCTGGTTGTCGGCCAGGCGTATTCCGACAATTTGCGAGTCGTCGAGCTCTCCGATCCTTATGGCGCAATCGTAGCGTTCTTCAATCAGATCGACCAGGCGGTCGGTAAGATCGAGCGTTAGCGTTACATCCGGATAAGTTTGCGTGAACGCTGGCAACAGGGGCGCCACGTGGCGCCGCCCGAAGCCGGCCGGCGCACTGATGCGCAGATGGCCGCTGGGCTTTGCGCTGCCTTGCGCTATTCGGGCTTCGGTGTCGCCCAGGTCACGCAGGATGCGTTGTGCTTCTTCGAGCAGAAGGCTTCCTTCCGATGTCAGCGACAAACGCCGGGTTGATCGCACCAACAGCTTGATGCCCAGGCGGGTCTCAAGCGCGTCGACGCGCCGGCCCATCATTGCAGGGGCTACTCCCTCGGCTCTGGCCGCGGCGGACAGACTGCCCAAGGTCGCAATGGCGACAAAACTTTCGAGTTGTTTGAACTTATCCATGGGAATTGTTCTTTTGACGGCGGTATTTCATCCCTTGAATACGAGAGCGTGCAGCTTGGCTCGGATCTGGGCCAGTTCAACGGAACTGACGCGGCCCTGATGACTAATTTTGCTGTTGACCCAGTTAATGCTTTTGACCTGATCCGATAGCGCCGCCGCGTTGCCTGCGGCGCTAATGAGCACTTCGAATGGGTAGCCCTTGATTTGCGCCGTTATGGGGCAACACACCATCAATCCGGTTTTTTTGTTGTAGGTCAACGGGCTAAGAACCATCGCTGTTTTGTGTTCCTGTCCTGTGGCGTCGGGGTGATCGAAGTGTAGCCAGACAATATCGCCGGCATTGGGGATATAACGTTTGTTCATGGTGGCCTCGCTTAGCTGCCAGCCGCGCCAAAGTCAATTTCAGCGTGTACGTTTTTAGTCTTGATTCCCCCCAACAATTGGCTTAGCACGTATTCGTCGGTGCGCAGCGGTTCGATCACAATGGCGCCGTGCTCAATTTTAAGATCGACGACATCTTCCAGATCGAGTTTAAGAGTTTTCATCATTGACGAAGGCAAGCGCACTGCGGCGCTATTGCCCCATTTTTTGATTAACCCACGCATGAGCAGCTCCTTTGGACGTTGAAAAGACGAAATGTAGCTTAACAGTTTACATAGTGTATAAACAATTGGCTCTTGGACTTTCGCGATGTGTTGCCGGGCATCTTGAAATCGGGCATACCGGCCGCACATAATCAGTATTCGAGCGAACGCTCTCATTTCCAGACAAAACGATTATGCGATTTGATAAATTGACGACTAAATTCCAGCAGGCCATTGCCGATGCTCAAAGCCTGGCTGTTAAGCATGATAATCCTTATATCGAACCGATTCATGTACTGGCTGCCTTGTTGGCCGACTCGGATAGCGGCGCCGGAAGTCTGCTTGCGCGCGCCGGCGTGCGGGTTAATCGGGTGGGACCCGCCCTTAATACGGCTATCGAGGCATTGCCGCAGGTTAAAGGGGCGGAAGGCAATATCCAAGTCAGCCGCGAACTGCAGGCGGTGCTGGCTCGCACCGACAAAGATGCTTCCAACCGCGGCGATACCTATATAGCAAGCGAGTTATTTTTGCTCGCTCTGGCCGACGACAAGGGCGAAGCCGGTCGTATTTTGCGCGACGCCGGTCTGCAGCGCAAGGCTCTTGAAACGGCTGTCGAGGCGGTTCGGGGCGGTGCCTCGGTGTCGGACTCCGAAGGCGAGGCCAACCGCGAGGCGCTGGCTAAATACACCACCGATTTAACTGATCTGGCGCGGCGGGGCAAGCTTGACCCCGTGATTGGCCGAGATGATGAAATCCGCCGCACGATTCAAATTCTGCAGCGCCGCACCAAGAACAACCCAGTTCTGATTGGCGAGCCCGGCGTCGGCAAGACGGCCATTGTCGAGGGGCTGGCGCAACGTATTGTCAACGACGAAGTCCCTGAAAACTTAAAAGGCAAGCGCGTGTTGGCGCTGGATATGGCGGCGTTGCTGGCGGGCGCCAAATATCGGGGGGAATTCGAGGAACGCCTGAAGGCGGTGTTGAAAGAGCTATCGCAAGACGATGGCAAGACCATTGTATTTATGGATGAGTTGCACACAATGGTGGGCGCCGGCAAGGCCGAAGGCGCGATGGACGCGGGCAATATGCTAAAGCCCGCTCTGGCGCGCGGCGAATTGCATTGCGTTGGCGCGACGACGCTTGACGAGTACCGCAAGTACATCGAAAAAGACGCGGCGCTCGAGCGACGTTTTCAAAAGGTGCTGGTGAACGAGCCCGACGTCGAGTCCACGATCGCCATTTTGCGCGGCTTGCAAGAACGTTACGAATTGCATCATGGTGTGGCTATCACCGATCCGGCGATCGTGGCGGCCGCTGAACTCTCCAATCGCTACATCACCGACCGGTTTTTGCCGGACAAGGCGATTGACCTGATTGACGAGGCGGCGGCGCGCATACGCATGGAAATAGATTCCAAGCCCGAGGTCATGGATAAGCTTGACCGGCGCATCATCCAGCTCAAGATTGAACGCGAAGCCGTCAAGAAAGAAACCGATGAAAGCTCGCTGCGCCGATTGAAGGTGATCG
>JBDTGB010000262.1:0-4875 GCA_039937635.1 Burkholderiaceae bacterium
ACTTGCCCGCTGCGTAGTTGCGCCAACGCTTTTTTCGCACGCAAAATGGGCAGCGGGCATTTTAGACCAGAAGTATCGATTTCGAGGTCGCAAGCAGGCAAAACAGTTGATTCAGTCATAATTAGCCGTCGTCGGGTTGCTTCCCATTATGCTCCCAACCGATCGCGCACCCATGCTTCGACGCCGGCGGTCGCGCCCGCCAGCGCAGCTACTTCGGTTCCACCGCCCATCGCCATATCGGGACGCCCGCCGCCCTTTCCCCCAACTTGTCCAGCCACCATCGCCACCAGGTCGCCCGCCTTGACTTTACCGGCCAGGTCGCTGGTCACGCCGGCAACCAGGCTGATCTTTCCATCCGCCACAGCTGCCAATAACACCACGGCGGAATTCAACCGATCCTTAAGCTGATCCACCATGCCGCGCAGCGCTTTGGGATCGGCGCCTGTTATATTCGCAACCAGCAATTTGGCGTTGCCGGTCAAGACGACCGCCTTGTCTGCCAAGTCATGACCAGCCGCCGCCGTCAGCTTGTCTTTCATTTGATCGATCTCGCGCTCAAGATTCTTGTTCTGAGCTTGCAACACGGCAATGCGGTCAGCCAGTTCGGCTGGCTGAGTTTTAAGCACGCTGGCGGCCTGTTGCAACAGGGCGCCGGTTTGCTGCACCCAATCCAACGCGTTATCGCCGGTAACGGCTTCAATGCGACGCACCCCCGCCGCGACTCCACCTTCGGACACAATCTTGAACAGGCCGATATCGCCTGTGCGGCGAACATGCGTACCGCCGCACAATTCACGCGAGAAACCGATATCAAGCACCCGAACCGTATCGCCGTATTTCTCGTCGAACAAAGCCATCGCGCCGCTTTGGACGGCTTGATCGTAAGCCATGATCCGCGTGCTGACCTCTTGGTTCGCCAAGACTTCGGCATTCACGATCTGCTCGACTTGCGCGATTTGCGCCGCCGACAAGGGAGCGTCGTGCGCAAAATCGAACCGGGTCTTCGCGGGATCCACTAGCGAGCCGCGCTGCTGCACATGCTCGCCCAACACCTGGCGCAATGCCCTGTGCATTAAATGAGTTGCCGAATGATTGCGAATCGTGCGGGCGCGCCGCCGCGTTTCGACTTGCGCCTTGACCGCATCGCCCACCGCGACCGAGCCACTGACCAATTTGCCGTGATGACCAAACACGCCGCT
Source organism: Burkholderiaceae bacterium (assembly GCA_039937635.1). GTDB lineage: Bacteria > Pseudomonadota > Gammaproteobacteria > Burkholderiales > Burkholderiaceae_B > JBDTGB01. The sequence continues at coordinate 1,200 of JBDTGB010000262.1, forward strand.
TTGTATCTTCCGCGTGTCGGACACTTCGAAACAGGCGGTGCCGGTGCGCAATTCGCCCGTATCGCCCACTTGCCCGCCCGATTCGGCGTAAAACGGCGTCGCATCAAGCACAACCACCGCCTGTTGACCCTCGGAGACAGAGTCAACCGACGTGCCTTCGACGTACAAGGCCGTTATTTTCCCGTCGCCCTGGAGATGCTCGTATCCATCGAAACGCGTTTTGACCCCATGGTAGCTTAGCCCTTCGGCCGCCTTGAATTTACCCGCGGCGCGCGCCTGGTCGCGCTGGCGCCCCATGGCCGCATCGAAGCCTTCCAGATCGACTTCGACCTTGCGCTCACGGCAAATATCAGCGGTCAGGTCAACCGGAAAGCCGTATGTGTCATACAAAGTGAATAAGGTCTGACCATCGAGCACGCCATTTTCAGGCACATCGGCCAAAGCCGAATCCAGGATTTTCATGCCATGTTCAAGCGTTTCGCTAAAGCGCTCTTCTTCTTGTTTAAGGACCTGCTCGACACGCGCCCGCTGATGGACCAATTCGGGATACGCCGCGCCCATTTCTTTAACCAGGTCTGCCACCAAACGATAAAAGAACGCCTGGGTCTGGCCCAGCTTGTGACCATGACGCAATGCGCGCCGCACAATGCGACGCAATACATAACCGCGCCCTTCGTTGCCCGGGATGATTCCGTCAACAATCAGGAAGCTGCAGGCCCGAATATGATCGGCAATGACTTTCAGGGAATTATCGTTCAGATCGCGCGTGCCGGTTTCACGCGCCGCCGCCTTGATCAGAGCCTGAAACAGGTCAATGTCGTAATTGGAATGCACTTGCTGCAAAACAGCCGCAATACGCTCCAAACCCATTCCTGTGTCAACGCAAGGCTTGGGCAAAAGCGGCATATTCCCGGCTGCGTCGCGCTCGAACTGCATAAACACCAGGTTCCAGATCTCGATATAGCGATCACCGTCCTCGTCGGGCGAGCCGGGAGGTCCGCCGAAAATTTCGGGGCCGTGATCGTAAAAAATCTCTGAACAAGGCCCGCAAGGCCCCGTATCGGCCATTTGCCAAAAATTATCAGAGGCATAACGCGCGCCCTTGTTATCGCCAATACGTACAATTCGTTCGACCGGCACCCCAATTTCTTTGGCCCATATGTTGTAAGCCTCGTCGTCTTCCTGATAAACCGTCACCCATAGTTTATCGGCCGGTAATTTGTAAACCGAGGTCAGCAATTCCCAGGCGTAATGAATGGCGTCGCGCTTGAAATAATCGCCAAAACTGAAATTGCCCAGCATCTCGAAAAACGTATGGTGCCGGGCGGTGTAGCCCACATTCTCCAGATCGTTATGCTTGCCGCCCGCGCGCACGCAGCGTTGCGAGCTGGTCGCCCGCTTATACGGGCGTGTTTCCTTGCCGGTGAAAACGTCTTTGAACTGAACCATCCCCGCATTCGTAAAGAGCAAAGTGGGATCATTGGCGGGCACCAGCGGCGATGAAGCCACCGGCTGATGTCCTTTAGATTCGAAGAATGATAAAAATTTTTGACGTATCTCTGTCGTTTTCATTGCGCGCAAGCACTAATTGATAAATAACGGTCGATTATAAAGGCTGTTGCGGAAAACACGTTCCGCCCAGCGACCTACGCCGCCGCCTAATCAATAAAAGAACCGTCGATCAGATACGATCGACTTAAATTGCACGTGTCGCAATCCGGCGTGGCGCTAATCCGGTCCACAACGATAAAATCGCCTTGCTGGCCCAGCGCCAGCAAGGGGTGGTGCCAGGCCCCTGGGTGGTAATTCACGCCCTGGTTCCCTTCAACATAGAACCCCCTGATGTGCGTTTCGTCGGGTCGGCCATCCGCGCCATCGGGCGCCACCACCGCAACAAACGGCGTATGGTTGAACGACATCCACGATTGGCTGCCCAGCAAATGACGTTCAAGCATCGTGATTGTCAGCGGAAAGTTAAAAGCCTGGCCGCGCACCAGGCTGATGCCGGCAAAAGCGTCGTCGCCACCTACCCGCACTGTGCCATAACGGCTATAACGCTGAGCCGATCCGTTATTAATGAGGCTCCGATCATCGCCCCGCATTTCAATTACTTCGCCGAACGGGGCAAAGCCGGCGTCGTCTAAGTGTTCCAGCTTTAATACAGGCACGAATTACCCTCCCGCTGTGGATGCCGCTTATATACACAACAGGCAGTTTACACACACAGGTAACCTCGCGTGCGCCCGTCCGGAGCGTCATGCGGGCCGCTGTCGGAGATCATGACCTTCTCGTGATCCAGGGGACAGGTACATAAACCCGTGGCCGGATTGGCGGTTGAAAGACCGACGCTGGTGCTGCAACCGTAAACACTGTTGATGGAAAACCCACCACCACCGCCCGGGCCCGCCGCGCGCCACTTGTTGCCCCGGCAGACCAGCAAGCCGCCGTAGAGCTCCCGCGCGACGGCCCCAGTATTGCCGCAAGCCGTCAAAGCTTGCTCCTGCGCGCCAATGTGCACGTAATTCTGCGCCCGCAACGATCCCTGCGCAGTGATATCGCCCCTGACCGTCGCTTTGCCTTGAAAATCCGGATCACGCGTGTCGCCCACGCGCAGATAATCGCCAAGGGCAAGCTGTTCGGGTGTAATCGCCATCGCAATCGTGCCCACGGGAAGGACATTGATACCCGCTGCGGGAGGGTTCGGCAAGACAAACGCGGCGCCCGCCACCTGATCGGGGCGCAAACGGGTTACCGCGCCGCCCCAGCCCTGAGCCGCCATAAGCCACTGCGCAATCATCGATTCATCGACGTAATGCGTTTGACGCCGCGTCACGGCTTGAGTGCTATGAATCAGCGCTTCAAGGCGGCAAGCGGCATCGGGACAAGCGCCGCTGCGCAGGACACGCACAACAACCCGCAGTCCGCCTGCACCATGTTCAGGAAAGCCTGGGGACAACAGATTATCCGCTTTAAGCTCAGCCAGGCTCGGAGCCGACCAATCGACGTAACCCTTATGAACCAGGGCCTGCGGATCGGCGGCATTCCTTAATGTGTCAGTATAACGTTCGATATATGCCTGAACTGTTTTCCTGACCGACAGCATCCAGGTCGCCGAAGCTTGCGCCGCCGAATCATTGATCCGGTTGACCAAGGCGTCGGCGCCCCATATTGCAAGCAAGGTTGCAATCAGAACCGCGGCGATCAGCTCAAACAGAAAAAACCCGCCTTGACGTTGCACGGCCATCCCTTAGCTTGCGGTAAAAACGAATGTGTTGACATCCCCTCTGGCACACTTGGATTCAGTCGTCAGCGCGCTATACGCTGTCGTATCGTCTTTTACCGTCGCCGCGGCCTGCCCTTGCGCGGACACCGTGATCGAATCGGCGACCCTCTGCAAGACAGATGCAATCGAAGGGCATGCTGCGTTGTTCACCTTGGACAACGTAATCGAAAATGAAGAGCCGATTCCCTCCGAACTGACGACCACTTCGCCATCGTTGCCCAAGCCGTGCAAAACCCGGGTACTTGCATCGACGCCCGACACTGAAAAAATACTTGAATCGCGCACCAGATTGGCGAAGTTGCTGGTATCAATACCTTGATAAGGAGTGGTCGAGCTATTTGGCGCATTAACTTTGGCCTGCAAAATAAATCGCACTAATTCCTCGCCCACTTT
>JBDTGB010000263.1:0-4897 GCA_039937635.1 Burkholderiaceae bacterium
GTGAAATAATTCGCCTTATGCTGACGAATTTGTACTCGCTTACAGGCGGCCCGGATGGCATTTCCGGCATACCGAAACCGACGGTGTTTGGCTACCCCATGGTGCGCCGCGCAGCCGAAGGCCAGACGACGTTTCATCAGTTGGTCGGTTGGAAGTTCGACAATCAGGATGTCATTATTTACCTGTACCTGATGGCGTTATGCTTGGCTTTGTTTGCTTTGTTTGTGTCGACCCGTTTGATACGCATGCCTATCGGCCGCGCGTGGGAAGCTTTGCGCGAAGATGAAATAGCCTGCCGTTCTTTGGGCTTGAATCCAACGCGAATCAAACTGTCCGCGTTCACGATGGGCGCCTGTTTCGCGGGTTTTGGCGGCGCTTTTTTCGCCGCGCGCCAGGGGCTGGTCAATCCCGAATCGTTTACGTTCATAGAGTCCGCCCTGATCTTGTCAATTGTGGTTCTGGGAGGGATGGGATCTCAGGTGGGCGTTATTTTGGCCGCGATTATCCTTACGGTCACGCCCGAACTTGCGCGCGAGTTCGCGCAATACCGCATGTTGGTTTTCGGCATGGTGCTGGTGATCATGATGGTGTGGCGCCCGCAAGGTCTGCTACCTGTCAAGCGCCCGCAGGTCGAACTGACGCCATGACCCCGGCGCTGTTGACGGTATCTGGCTTGACGATGCGATTTGGCGGCCTGCTGGCCGTCGATGGCGTCGACTTCGAGGTTATGCGCAACGAAGTCTTTGCCATCATTGGACCCAATGGCGCCGGCAAGACGACGGTGTTTAATTGCGTTGGCGGTTTTTACAAGCCGACAGCGGGCAGCGTTGCCATGGACGGCAAAAAAATCAGCGGACTTCCTAGTCACAAGGTCGCGCAACACGGTGTTGTGCGCACGTTTCAAAACGTGCGGCTTTTCAAACAACTTACCGTGCTTGAAAATTTGCTGGTCGCGCAGCACACGCATATTCAGACGGGCTTGTTGCAGGGCTTGTTCAAGGTTCCGTCCTTTCGTAAATCAGAACTCGACGCGCGGCACAATGCAGTGTGGTGGCTTGATTTCATGGGAATTCGTCAATTTGCCAATCGTGAAGCCGGCAATCTGGCGTATGGCCACCAACGGCGGCTTGAGATTGCGCGTTGCATGATCACGAGACCGCGCCTGCTTATGCTCGACGAGCCAGCGGCCGGTTTGAATCCGCAGGAAAAACACGATCTGCAAAAGCTTATTGATCAATTGCGCAAGGAATTCAGCGTGGCCGTGTTGTTGATCGAGCACGACATGAGTCTGATTATGGGGGTGTCCGATCGTATTCTGGTGATGGAACACGGCAAGCCAATCATGACCGGCCTGCCGGCCGATGTGCGCGGCGATTCGCGTGTTATCAAGGCCTATTTGGGAGAGGAATAGGTGCTTAAGTTAGAAAATGTCCACACGTATTACGGTGCCATTCAGGCGCTTAACGATGTTTCAGTCGAAGTGAACCGGGGTGAAATAGTCACATTGATTGGTGCGAACGGCGCGGGTAAAACCACCTTGCTGATGACGGTGTGCGGATCGCCGCGTGCGCATAGCGGCCGCATCACCTTTGAAGACGATGACATTAGCACAACCGATACGCATACCATCATGCGCAAGGGTATTGCCATCGCGCCCGAAGGCCGTCGTATTTTTCCTGATTTGACCGTGGCCGAAAATTTGAAGATGGGCGGCTTTTTTTTAACTAAGGGCCAAATCGCCGAAAGCCTTGATCATAATTACGATTTGTTCCCCATATTAAAAGAGCGCGCCAATCAACGCGCGGGAACGATGTCGGGCGGCGAACAGCAGATGCTTGCCATTGGACGCGCATTGATGGCGCGGCCAAAATTACTGCTTCTTGATGAGCCCACTTTGGGTTTGGCTCCATTGATAATCGCCCAGATTTTTGACATCATTCGAACCATACGCGACGACGGCGTTACCATTTTCCTGGTGGAACAAAACGCCAACAAGGCATTGCAAGTGGCCGATCGCGGCTATGTCCTTGAAACCGGCCGGGTCGTGCTGGCCGACACCGGCGCCAATTTGCTGGTTAATAATGACGTGCGTAAAGCCTACCTGGGCGCGTGACCCAGGGGCGGCTATCGCCGCTGCGGTTTTAGCTTAGGCCTTGGGCTTTCAAAGCGGTCTTTACACCGGAATCGGCATTCATACGGGTGAAAAAGGCCTGCAGATTGGCGCAGTCCGATAAATCCAGCTCTTTGGCCTTGGCCCAGCGCAGCAAGGTGTACAGATAGGGGTCGGCAATCGAACGGGCGCCTGTCAGCCAGCTTTTACCCGCCAGTTGCTTGTCGGCAATACGGAAGAACGCGATTACCTTTTTCTTTGTATTGCTAATTAATTCAGCCTGCCCCTCGGCGCCTGCGATATAAGAAGGGGCCGCGAATACGATGCTGAACGTTCTGTGCAAATCGGAATTGCAAAAGCCGAACCAGCGGCGCGTTTCGGCGCGTTCTTGCAGCGTCTCGCCCATTAGTTTGGCTTTTGGGTTGAGTTCCGCAAGATATTCCAGAATAGAGGCATTTTGAGTCAGGGTTAGATTGCCGTCGACCAGCACGGGAACTTGCCCTGTCGGATTCATTGCAAGGAATTTGGGCTCTTTAACCTCGGTGCGGCTGACCTCTTGCGCCTCGAAAGGCTTGCCGATCCATTCCAGAACAATGTGCGGAACCAGCGGACATGCGCCCGGTATGTAATAAAGTTTCATTGGCTTTCCTTAGAGTTTCAAATGTTGCGTCAAGAATTTTTCCATGCGTTCATAAAATTCGAACTTGTTTTCGTCGTTGTGAAAGCCGTGGCCCTCGTCTTCTTTAACGATATATTCAACGGCAACGCCCCGCGCTTGCAATGCGGCAACCATCTGGTCGCTTTCGTCTTTGTTCACGCGCGGATCGTGCGCTCCTTGTGCGATGAGCAGAGGGATTTTAATCTTCTCGGCGTTAAGGGCTGGCGACGTCGCCACCAGGCGTTCGCGATCTCCTTCGGGGTGGCCGACCATGCTGTGCATTTTTTCGAGCATCGGTTTCCAGTAGGGTGGAATGGTGTTCATGAACGTAAGCAGGTTTGATACCCCTACATAATCGACCGCCGCCGCGTATAGATCGGGCGTGTAGGCAGCGCCGGCAAGGGTCGCATAGCCCCCGTAGCTGCCGCCATAAATGGCAATGCGTTTCGGGTCCGCAATACCTTGGTTGGTCAGCCAGTGAACGGCGTCGGTGATGTCGTCCTGCATGCTTAGGCCCCATTGGCCGAAACTGGCTTCCCAGAAGCGTCGCCCGTAGCCGGTGGAGCCACGGAAATTCATTTGCAGGACGGCAAGTCCGCGGTTTGCCAGAAACTGGACTTCGGGGTTGAAACCCCAGCCGTCTCGCGCCCATGGGCCGCCGTGAGGGTTGACAACGCACGGGAGATTGCTGCCAGCCCGGCCCGGCGGCAGGGTCAGGTAGCCATGAATTGTCAAACCGTCGCGCGATTGGTACTGGATAGGCTGGACGGGGGCCATGTCGCGTTCCGCCAGGTCGGGGTTGATATCCGCCAGCTTGTCCAGCGTGTTGTTGTTGGCGTCGTAGATGTAGCGGCTGCCCGGCGTCTTATCGCTGTAGGCGGCCACGATGTACTTGTTTTCGTTTCGAGTACTGCTTTGCAGGATGACTTCGTAGCCGGGCAGCTTTTCAGATACGTTCTTGAAGCGTTGCGCGCTAAGGTCGTCAAAAAAATGACGCTGCGGTTTATCCGTTTGGTAGCCCGCCATCGTTAGCACGCGGCGCAAGCGCGAATATTCAGCGCCGTCTAGGTCAACGTGATTGACAGAGAAAATTACGTGTTCCTGATCAGGCGCGCCCGGGTCGATCGTCACTAATGCCAGGCAGTCCCGGCCGCGATTGCTTAAGGCGTAAAAGCGCCGATTGTCGAAGGTGAAGAATTCGGGGCTGACGGTGGTTCGAAAATCAGTCGTGATGATGGGGCGAAATGCCTGGTTTTCGTCGTCCCGATACAGCAAGGTGGTATGCAGGCCATCGCTGGCGATGCCCATGCGCACCCGCCCGGCGTGGTCGGTTTGCCAGCCCACAATATTGCCCGGATTTTCGGCAACCAGCGTCAATTGTCCTGTGTGAATGTTGGCGCGATAGACGTCGAATACTTCAGGGTTGCGCTGGTTGTGGTTGATTAAAATATGATCGGGGTCGTCTTCAAGATCGTCCTGGACGCTGGCCCGGACACCATTGAATGGCGTCAGATCGGTTAAAACGCCGTTGCCGGCATTGACCGCCAGCACATGAAAGTTTTCATCGCCGTTAAAGTCTTTTTCATACAGGACGGTATTCGATCCTTTCCAGAAAAAATTGCTGATGTCGCGCGCCGTCTCAGAGCTTAGCCGGCGTGGATCGCCAGTGGGCGTGCTGCCTTCTAGGGTTTGCACAAAAATATTCATGCGCGGCTGGTGCGCATCGATACTGACCGGTTCCATGAAACCAAGCAGCGCACCGTCGTCGGAGAGGCGGAAATAGCCGCGGTCTGGATTTCTGAAAAAATCCTTTATCGGGTAGGGCTTTGGGGGCGAAGTAATAGACATTGTCGTGATCCTTGAGTCTTGGCGGGGATTATGTAAGCTAAAAATGTTCCAGCCAAGGTCGTAGCTCAATTTCCCATGTCCACGCGCTTCGGTGTTGATGGTGGATGGCCAGATAATTGGCCGCGATCACGTCAGGGTTCAGCTTATCGTCGGGCGTGCCAGGATTAAGACCGGGCGCGGATGGCGTTGCAATAGAACCATCAATGACGAAGTGGGCCACGTGAATTCCCTTTGGAGCCAGTTCGCGCGCCATGCTTTGGGCCAGTCCGCGCAACCCGAAT
>JBDTGB010000264.1:0-3881 GCA_039937635.1 Burkholderiaceae bacterium
GAACCGCCAGCCGCCGGGGCGTGGCGAAATCAATGGCCGCGCAGTCCGCCGCGAGCAGATGCTGCTTATCGAGTGTGGAGCGCACGCCTTCGGCGAAGGCAATGCCTAGTTTTTGCAGTGCTTTCGGGGGCAATTCCTCGGTAAGCAGTTCAAGCAATAAAGGACGTGTTTGTGTCGTCACGCTCGTCATCATGCCGCCTTCGCGTCGAGGCGCTTGTCGAGCATCGGAAACCCGAGTTTTTCACGCGAGTCAAAGTACGCCTGCGCCACGGCGCGTGACAAGTTCCGGATACGGCCGATATAAGCCGCCCGCTCGGTTACGCTGATGGCGCCGCGCGCATCCAGCAGATTAAAGGTATGAGCAGCTTTAAGTGTGGCCTCGTACGCCGGCAATGCAAGCGGGACTTCGATCAATCTTTTGGCTTCGCTTTCGTAATCGTTGAAATGGTTGAACAACATGGGGACGCAGGCATGCTCGAAGTTGTAGGTGGATTGCTCGACTTCGTTTTGGTGAAATACATCGCCATATAAGACGCGCTGCCCGTTGAGCCCTTCGGTCCAGACCAGGTCGTAAACACTTTCGACGCCTTGCAAATACATGGCCAGCCTTTCCAGGCCGTAGGTAATCTCGCCGGTCGTCAGGGCGCAGTCCAGACCACCAACTTGTTGGAAGTACGTGAATTGAGTGACTTCCATGCCGTTTAACCAGACTTCCCAGCCCAGACCCCATGCTCCGAGCGTGGGGTTTTCCCAATCGTCTTCGACGAATCGGATGTCGTGAACTTTTGGATCGATGCCCAGCGCTTCGAGAGATTGGATGTACAGATCAAGGATGTCGGGCGGCGCTGGTTTAAGCACCACCTGGAATTGATAATAATGTTGCAGCCGATTGGGGTTTTCGCCATACCGGCCGTCGTTGGGGCGCCGCGATGGTTGTACATACGCGGCGCGCCATGGCTCGGGCCCGATTGATCGCAAAAACGTGGCAGTGTGCGAGGTGCCCGCACCCACTTCCATGTCGTAGGGTTGTAAAAGCGCGCAGCCTTGTTGATCCCAGTAATGTTGAAGTGTCAGAATAATTTGCTGAAAGGTGAGCATGAACGAAAGCCAGTAAAGCGAAAAGTCGCTAAAGTATTTAATTTTAACTGGTTCCAAAATAGAGCAGGATAGGCGCTGGCTGAAGCTGGCCTAAATTGGCCGTATGATAGGGCGTTCACTGCAGTGTTTTGATGGCTGGCTTCAAGCCGTTTTTTCAGGGATGGTTCTATGTCCGACTTGATTAAGATAGAAGTTGTTGATCGAATTCAGATCATGACGATCAATCGTCCGCAGACGCGCAACGCGATTAATTACGAGACGGCGCAAGAGTTCGCGCGCGTGCTTGATCGGCTTGATGACAGCGATGAAATCGTTCTGGGCATCGTGACGGGGGCGGGCGGTACGTTTTCGTCGGGCATGGATTTAAAGGCGTTTGCGCGAGATGGCCAGCGCCCGTACGTGGGGGATCGCGGCTTTGCCGGCCTATGTGAAAAGCCGCCAGCCAAGCCGCTTATCGCCGCTGTCGAGGGTTACGCGTTGGCGGGAGGCTGTGAAATAGCGCTGGCGTGCGATCTGATCGTGGCTGCCAACAACGCCAGCTTTGGCTTGCCCGAGGTCAAGCGCGGCATCGTTCCGGGCGCGGGCGGCATGTTGCGTTTGCCTCGGCGTGTTTCCTACCACATTGCCATGGAAATGATTCTTACCGGCGAGATGGTGCCGGCGCAGCGCGCGTATGACATCGGTTTGGTGAATAGGCTGTTCGAACCCGGCAAGGCGCTGGAGGGCGCGTTGGCGTTGGCGCGGATCGTTGCCCAGAATGGTCCGCTCGCGGTGCGGACCGCAAAAAAAATTGTGACTCAGTCCAGCGATTGGCGTCAGACGGAAATGTTCGATTTGCAGCGCCCGCGTATCGCTTCCATTTTTGCGTCGGTCGATGCCAAGGAAGGGGCGACGGCGTTTGCCGAAAAACGCAAACCGGTCTGGCAGGGTAAATAATTATGACGACAGTCATTCAAGAAGAAGACCTGATTCAGTCTATAGCGGATGCGGTGCAGTTCATCAGCTTTTATCATCCGGCGGATTACCTGCGGCATTTGGCGCGCGCCTATGAGCGCGAAGAAAGCGTGGCTGCCAAAGACGCGATCGCGCAGATTTTGACCAATTCGCGCATGTGCGCGGAAGGGCACCGCCCAATTTGCCAGGACACCGGCATTGTGAACGTCTTTTTGAAGGTCGGCATGGACGTGCGGTTCGAGTCGCAGTTTGGCTTGCAGGAATTATGCGACCAGGGCGTGCGCCGTGGCTATATGAATCTTGACAACCCATTGCGCGCGTCGATCGTCGGCGATCCTTTGTTTAATCGCAAGAACACCGGGGACAACACGCCCTGCATGGTCAGCGTTGAGCTGATTGCGGGCGATACAGTCGATGTGCAGATAGCCGCAAAGGGGGGCGGCTCTGAAAATAAATCCCAGTTCGTCATGTTGAATCCGAACGATTCACTGGTCGATTGGGTGTTGAAGACACTTCCTAAAATGGGCGCTGGCTGGTGTCCGCCTGGCATGCTGGGCATCGGAGTCGGAGGGACGGCGGAAAAGGCCATGCTGATGGCCAAGCAATCATTGATGGAAGACATCAATATGTACGAGCTGTTGCAGCGCGGCCCTGAAAACAAGCTTGAAGAATTAAGGATAGAACTGTACGAGAAAGTGAATGCGTTGGGAATTGGCGCGCAGGGTCTGGGCGGCTTGACGACGGTTCTGGATGTAAAGATCAACACCTTTGCCACGCATGCAGCCTCCAAGCCGGTTGCCATGATTCCCAATTGCGCCGCGACCCGGCACATTCACTTTGTGCTTGATGGCTCGGGCATCGCTGAATTTGTGCCGCCGCCCTTGTCGGACTGGCCCGATGTTCACTGGACTCCCAACTACAAACAGTCGTTGCAGGTCGATTTGAATACGCTGACCAAAGACCAGGTGGCCAGTTGGAAGCCAGGCCAGACTTTGCTACTGTCAGGAAAAATGCTGACCGGCCGCGATGCCGCCCACAAGCGTATTCAGACTATGCTCGAACACGGAGAAACGCTTCCGGTTGATTTCAGAAATCGGGTTATTTATTACGTTGGTCCGGTTGACCCGGTTCGCGACGAGGTCGTTGGTCCGGCCGGCCCGACCACGTCGACGCGCATGGACGAATTCACCGAAATGATGTTGAGTCAGACTGGTTTGATATCAATGATAGGCAAGGCCGAGCGCGGTTCCCTCGCGATTGAAGCCATACGCAAGCATGGCGCGGCCTATTTAATGGCGGTGGGTGGGGCGGCGTATCTGGTGTCCAAGGCTATTCGCGGCGCCAGGGTCGTTGGGTTCGAGGACCTTGGCATGGAGGCGATCTATGAATTCGATGTGAAGGACATGCCGGTGACGGTGGCAGTGGATTCCGCAGGCAGTTCAGTGCATGAAACGGGGCCTAAGATATGGCGCGCCAAGCTGGCGAAAAAGCCGACGGTTCGCTTTCAGTAAAGGCGCTCTTTTCCAAAATCGAATTCTAAAAATGCGCTCAGGCAGGCAAACTAACGGCTGGCATTAATATAAATACCTAACGCGACTGTAAAAAGGAAGCCATGACTTTTCCGGACCCCGTCTCCTGGGTTGGCCATACCGAGACCTGCGCCGATTCTATCGACGCGGGACATGTTGAGAAAATAGCGTTAAGTTTTGCCTCGCCGGTTCCGGCGTGCGGCAGCGCGCTGCCGTCGCTGTGGCATTGGGCCCTGTTCGTGAAGGCGTTGCCTTATGATCAGCTTGGCGACGATGGCCATCCCAAGCGCGGCGGTTTTT
>JBDTGB010000265.1:0-4174 GCA_039937635.1 Burkholderiaceae bacterium
TAAGAATTTGCCAAATTCCCAAATCTTTTTCACGCAAGGCAGGGCGGCCGCCACGCACGCGGGCATGGTGCAGCACCAGAGCGGGGAAGGTGTTCGGCTCAAGAGAACCCTGATTAACCCGGTCGTGCGACACAATACCTCCTTCGGTTCGTATTCCACTATTCGCAGGGTATAAGCTTGCATTACACTGAACTGTCATGGATATGACATTCATGCCTTTCCTAGGGTAAATCCTCATGCCGTTGAAAGATTCCATGCAAAGCGCGGCCGCCTGGTTCAACTTGCTGACAGTTGAACAACAGGAACGCGTTTTACACGATCTGACCGTAGTCCATTTTCCGGCGGGCGCCCTGGTTGAGCGAAAGGGCGAAAAGGCTTCCGGCTGGACCGGCGTCCTGAACGGATTGATTAAAATTTCGGTCAGCAACCCCGACGGGAAAATGGCATCGCTAAGCGGAGTGCCCAGCGGCGGCTGGATAGGCGAAGGGACACTGTTGAAACGCGAAACAAGAAAATACGATGTCGTCGCTCTGCGCGAGACAACCATCGCGCGCTTGCCAGCCGCCACGTTTGACTGGCTGCTCGACAATAGCATCGCCTTCAATCGATACTTGCTGCACCAGCTCAACGAGCGTGTCGCGCAGTTTATCGGCAAGGCTGAATATGACCGCCTTCTGGCGCCCGACGCGCGCGTGGCGCGCTGTCTGGCCGAGCTGTTTAACCCCCTGCTCTACCCGGACAAAGGCATGCGCCTGGCGATCACCCAAGAAGAACTAGGCTACTTGGCGCGGATTTCGCGACAACGCGCCAACCAGGCGCTCCAGACGCTGGAAGCCGCCCACCTGCTCAAGGTCGATTACGGCGCCGTCACGGTGCTCGATCTGGACGGGCTGAAACACTATGGAGTTTAATCATGCTTGATTTCGATATTGCCCAATCCCTCCTGGCTGACGCCGGCAAGCCCCCCACCACGACGGAAACCTGCGCCCTATACCGCGCAGCCGGACGTGTGCTGGCCCAACCTGTTATCGCCACGCTCGATCTGCCGCCGGCCGATAACAGCGCGATGGACGGTTACGCCATCCGTTACTCCGATTACCAGGCGGGCCAACAGTTCCCGGTGCAACAGCGCTGCTTTGCCTGCGTACAACCAGAGCCTTTGCAAGAAGGCCGGACCATACGTCTTTTTACCGGCAGTCTGATGCCCCCGGGCGCTGACACGGTCGTCATGCAAGAGGACTGCGATGAAGTCGACAACACGCTGAAAATTCGGACCAACCCGCAATACGGCGCGCACGTGCGCAAGCAAGGCGGCGATGTGCGCAAAGGAGATGTCCTGCTGGCCAAGGGAACGCAGCTCGACGCAGCCCACATCGCCCTGCTGGCCTCGCAGGGACTCGTCGACTTGCCGGTTTACTCGCAACTTAGAGTTGGTATCCTCACGACCGGCGACGAACTGAGCTTCCCCGGCCAACCACGCACGGATGAGCAGGTGTTCAACTCCAACGGCCCCATGCTGGCGGTCCTGGTCGACAGGCTGGGCGCCCGAGTAGTGCACGTGCTGCACGCGCTCGATACGCGCGCGTCGCTGCAGAAGGCCCTTGCCACATTGCTTAAGGACTGCGATCTGATCCTGACTGTGGGCGGCGTCTCAGTCGGTGAAAAGGATCTGGTCAAACCCGCCATTGAACAGGCCGGCGGCACACTGGATTTATGGCGGGTCTGCATGAAGCCGGGCAAGCCCGTAGCGCTGGCGCATGCTAAAAACAAACCCATCGTATGCTTGCCAGGCAACCCGGTTTCGGCGTTCACCGTGTTTGCCGTCCTAGTCAGCCCCATGGTGCGCGCCATGCAGGGCCGCGCCGAAATCATGCCACTCGTTCAGTCGGGGCGATTAAAAACGGTGAAAGAATTCCGAGAAACGCGCGACGAATTTTTACGGGTGCGCGCCAACGTGACGGCGCAAAATTTATTAGAGCTTGTTCCTTATGATAAACAAGGATCAGGCATGATCAGTTCCTTGCCCTGGGCCAGCGGCTTTGCACGGATCCGCGCAAACACCGCGACTCGCGATGGCGATATCGTGCCCTATTACGACTACCAGCACTGGCTGGAATAGGCTGACAGTCAATACCCTAACGCCGCGCCGGCGGGATGGCGACGATCCGAGCCGCCGGTCAACATGCCGGTGCCAGGTTCCACTAAAATCGCTTCGGCTGCTCCCCATGGACCATAGCTCTTGAAGCGATAGCCCATGGCTTTCAGCTTGGCTATAACGTCTTGCGAGAACGCATGCAGCTCATGCTGAATCACATCAGGCTGCCACTGATGATGAAAACGCGGCGCGTCGACCGCCTCTTGAATAGTCATCCCATAATCAACCACGTTGACGAAAGTTTCCAGAGCGGTCGTGATAATGCGCGAACCGCCGGGACTGCCAAAAACCATGGATAGTTGACCGTTTTTAAGAGCGATAGTCGGGCTCATTGAGCTAAGCGGCCGTTTGCCCGGCTCAATGGCATTGTTCGATCCTTGGACCAATCCATACAGATTGGCTGCCCCGACCTTGGAGGTGAAATCGTCCATCTCGTTGTTAAGAAAAAACCCTGTATCGCCCGCCATTACGTTGGCGCCAAAATAACTGTTGATCGTGTACGTGGTGGACACCGCATTGCCTTTATCGTCCACGATCGAATAATGCGTGGTGTTGTCGCCTTCGTGCGGAGCCACTCCTTGCTTTAGTTCATCCGACGGCGTCGCTTTACCGGGCTGGATTGCTGCGCGCACCCGCGCGGCATAGTCCTTCGAAATCAAGCGCGCGATGGGCGCCTTTACAAAATCGGGATCGCCCAGCAACGTATTGCGGTCAAGATAAGCGTGCCGCATGGCCTCGACCATCACATGTGTGGCGGCGGCCGAATGAAAACCCATTTTGGCCAGCGGGTAGGATTCGATAATGTTCAATATCTCGCACAGCGTTGTGCCGCCCGAACTCGGCGGAGGAGCAGATATCACGCGGTAATCGCGGTAATCGCATTCAACAGGTTTGGTCTGTTCGACGCGGTAGCTTTCAAAATCGGCCTTGGCAAGAATGCCGCCGTGCGCATCGCTTGCCTTGACAATCGCATCGGCAATCGACCCCTTGTAGAACGCGTCCGGGCCATCTTTTTCAATCAGCGACAAGGTTTTGGCCAAATGAGTTTGCACTAGCCGGTCGCCCGCCTTGTACGGCTTGCCCTGTTTAAGAAAGATAGCCGCAATATTGGGCTCCTCGGCAAACCGCTTGCTCGGTCCGCTTAACGCATCAAGGTCGCCATGATCGCCACTGCCCGTCATAATGTCGATGTCGCCGCGCTGAAGCACAAAACCTTCCTCGGCAAGCTTGATAGCCGGCTCCATCACTTGCTTGCGCGTCATCGTGCCGTACTGATGAAGGACGGTATCAAGCCCCATCACCGTACCAGGCACGCCAACCGCCAGATAGCCGCGTGTGCTGCGCCCCGGCGCAACTTCGCCTTTGTCGTTCAGGTACATGTCGCGCGTTGCCTTCAGTGGCGCGCGCTCGCGAAAATTGACAAAAACATTTCGGCCATCGGCCAAATGCAAGGTCATGAAGCCGCCACCACCGATATTGCCGCAGCAAGGGTCAACCACGGCCAACGCATATCCCACCGCAACGGCGGCATCAATCGCGTTACCCCCTTCCTTAAGAATTTTCAGACCAACTTCCGACGCCAAATGCTGGTCCGTGACGACCATGCCGCGCTTGCCATAAGCGGGCGGCGGTGAAGCAGCCAATGTAATCGACGCACTCAGCAAAGCCAGCAGTGCTATCGCCAACACATGGCAAACCTCTTGACAACCAGCCGTCAGGAAGCGCCGGGCCATGCCGCCTTCGATTGTGCTCATTGCTCATTCCCCATCCACGAAACAATCTGAGGGACGCGGGTTACGCGTCAAGGTTATCGATAAATATTTATGGGCTGTTCAGGGTGGGTCACTGGCGTTCGTAACTGGGTGGGAAAACAACCAATTTCGCCGAAGCTTACTTAGCAGAAATATGGTCATGCATCGCCGAGGCAGCAATTGCTGCTCGATCACCAAGTATGGTGCGCCCGACAGGAATCGAACCTGTATCAAAAGCTTCGGAGGCTCTCATTCTATCCATTAAACT
>JBDTGB010000266.1:0-8346 GCA_039937635.1 Burkholderiaceae bacterium
CAAGACTGGGCGCAAACCGGGTTTGATGCTAAAGAAGCCCGATGGGGAAATCGGTCTGACGCAGTGGGGAATTGATCTGCTGGATCGCATCAGCCCGTACGCCGACATACTTGATACGGCCTACGCAAGCCATGACCACAGCGACTCGGTCAAGGCGCAACGAATCAAAATACAGGACAGCAAACAAACGCCTTCGGCGCGCTTGTTGCAACAGTTACGCGAACAGCGGCTGAATTTTCACGACTATTCGTTAAAGCAAAGCCAGCAACACCGCGACCACCTGCTTGCCACGCCCCTTTCCGCCGCCAGGCAAAATGCCCTGGAGGACATCGTGGCGCAATCCTTTACGGAACAAACACGGCTTGAACAGAGTGATACCGAAGATTTTTCAGCCTATGTCGCGCGCTACGAGGCTGCGCTTGCGCCATTCTGACGGTGCACAAACCGTAGTTCCTAAAAGCGCGTGGTCACCGCCGAAGTCACCACGCTTGCTTCGTTGACAATAGGTAGCCAGGTCCATTTATCGAAAGTGGTGCAAGGATGCGAAATTCCCAAAATGACTCGATCGCCGACCTCGGGTCCCGAAGAACTGTCAGCGAAGCGCAGATAGGCGTGCTGATCGTTAAGCGCCGAAATGGCCCAATCTGACGGGGCTGGCGTTTTCAACCGGCTGCCCTTGCGCGAGTAATGCGTGACGACAGGCAGCGCCAAATCGTACGAGATGTCGCGCTTGCCACAACTTAAAATTGCCAGGCCGGGCTCGGGTGTCGACTGCACCATCGTCCAGATCTCCAGTGCAGGCTGCAGGCTCTCTTTCAAGCCCTGGCGCTGCTCGACGTTATGCAGCATGTTTGAATAGAAATCGTGATCGTGGGTAATGTAGCAACCCGAACGGAGCACACCTGCCACTGGCTTGGACAACGACGCCTTCAAACCCGGAACCACCAGGTCAAAAACTGCGGATCCTCCCGCGCTAATGATTATCTGCTCGCCCTGGAAAAAATGAAGCCGATCGCACTCGGTGGCAATATCTTTGACACGCGCCATCAATGCCTCGACCGCTTTGCGGTCATGTTCGCTTTGACAATGAGCTAGTCCGCCCTCATAACACTCAACGCCACCCAGGGTCAGGCTGCCGGAAATATCTATGCGTCTGGCCAGATTAATCGCTTGATCAAACGTTCGGCATCCGGTCCGTTGTCCTTCAATACCAATCTCCAGCAAGCAGTCAAAGTGAACCGTACTGGCGCGTCTATGCGCCCACAACTCGATTTGGTCGATCTGCGCCTGAGAATCGACCAAAAACCACACGCGCAAACCTTGAATGCTTTCAAGCCAATAAACCAGCGCGTCCAGGTCAGCGCAGCCGAGCACCTGATTGGCGATAATGATACGTTTCGCGCCCGCTTCCAGGCCAGCACCAATCTGATATACCGTGGCAAAGGTCAAGCCCCACGCGCCCAGTTCAAGCTGCCGGCGAAACAATTGCGGCGACATGGTGGTCTTTCCATGAGGAGCGATGAAAATATTCCGTTCGTCGGCAAACGCCTGCATCCAGCGCAAGTTATGCTCTAGTTCGACCTGCTTGATAACCGCCATCGGATACGGAAGATCATCGTTGAACAAATCCCATCCATATTGACCGATCGTTTCAACAGAGCATGACTCGGCCATAGGCGGAAACCCCTTGAAGCGTTGGTCCAAACTATTTTTTTGACTCGCATTCATCTCGATTCCCATATCGTGCGCCGAGGCTGCGGTACAGTGCGCGCACACCGAAAGTCCATGGGGCAATTTCGGTCGAGAGCTGCACAGTATTGACCAGGCTTCCCAGAGTCGGAGTGGAAATTGTCACCACATCGCCCAGATGATGCGTGAAACCGCCATCTTTTTCATCGCGATCTTTAATCGGCGAGAACATCGTGCCCAAGAACAGCATGAAGCCGTCCGGATATTGATGATGGGCGCCGTATGTTTGTTTGACCAAGTCTGCCGGATCGCGGTTGATTTCGCTCATGTGACTGATTCCTTCAAGCACGAAACCATCATCGGCGCCTTCGATTTTCAGCGAGACGCTGGCATTGCGCACGGAATCCAGAGTAAAGCGTTCGTCGAACAGGCGAATGAACGGGCCTATCGAACATGAACCGTTGTTGTCTTTGGCTTTACCCAGCAGCAAGGCGCTGCGGCCTTCGACATCGCGCAGGTTGACGTCGTTGCCCAGGCTCGCGCCAACGATCTCGCCGCGGCTGTTCACCGCCAGCACAACTTCAGGTTCGGGATTGTTCCATTTCGATATGGGCAGCAAGCCGATCTGGGCGCCCAGGCCAACCGATGACATCGCCTGCGCCTTGGAAAACACCTCGGCATCGGGGCCGATCCCCACTTCCATGTATTGCGACCATGCGCCGCGCCGCTCAAGCTCCACCTTCAGTTTCAACGCCGCATCGGAGCCCGGGCGGACCTTGGAGAAATCCGCGCCCACGTGCTGATTGATGGTCTGGCGCAATTCCTGCGCCTTACCGACATCGCCACCCGCTTGCTCTTCAATCATGCGCTCGATCAGGCTAACCGCGAACGTGACGCCGCAGGCCTTGATGGGCTGCAGATCGCAAGGAGCAAGCAGCCTGAGCGCGTCGGGCGCGGCGCCGTCCAGGCTGGCATTCACGAACACGTCGACCGCAGCAAGCGGCTCGCCTGGCGCATTGCGCGCAAAGTCAACGGCATCAGGACGTTCCAGCAGATCGGCGGTGGTCTCCACGACTGACGTGATATCGAATACCTGGCCGCCACGCACCACAATGACTGATGGCCCATTGATCGGCGCGGGTCGCCACAGGCGGCCGATGAGTAGCGCATCGTTCAGGTCGTCGGGCAAGCATGAGGAAGGGGAGATGATTTGCATGTTAGATTCTTTTCATGTGCATTATTAAAAAATTATCATAGATCGTTTGCCCCAATTGCACCCGACAATATCTGCAAGCATTCGAAAAGATAATACGAACCGAAGATCAACTCGGCATTTGAGATCCTGTCCTGCGGCCGAGCGTCAACACGATTATTGAAACAACCGCCTATAAGCATGCCGGCAGGCCTATCGCTTGTTTCGTTGCGCGTCAGGTACTGGGTGACCAGTGTATGCGCAGAATGTTCGGCCGCTTGCCGATAGCGCTGGCGATCGGCGGCTGCGGGAGCCAGTTCAGCTAAGCGCAACAAAGCGGCGCAGGCAATCGATGTGGCGGCCGTATCGCGCGGCGCGCCGGGAATGGCTGGGTCATTGAAATCCCAATAAGCAACACCATCCATGGGAACATTCGAAAGCCACCAGTCCGCCGACGCCATGCTCTGCACAAGCCATGGGTCTTGCCGGCCTTGTGCAAACGCCATCGCCGCAAAAAGCATGCCCCACGCCTGGGCCCGGCCCCATACGCTGGAGTCGCTGAAGCCTTTATGGGTGAAATGGCGGATTACCTGACCGGACTTACCGTCCAGCTCGGTGGATTGCACGATCGAACCATCGGGGCGGCAATGGATTTCGAGCACGCGCGTGGTGTGCAGGCTTGCGCACTCGGCGTAACGCGATTCTTCGGTATGCTGCGCGGCCCAGAACAACAGTGGGCTGGCTTGCAGCGAATCGATGCTGCTGAATGCGCTACCGGTTTCTCCCGCTTCCTCGGCATCGCGACCCAACGGAATCAGGCCAAGCGCCGAATCGAATTGTCGCAACAGCGATTCGGCCGCCTCAAGTGCGAGATTGGTCGATTCATTATCGCCAGCCAGGACGTCTCCCAGTGCCGCGCCGTAATAAAAACCGAAACCTTTGAAGGCGGTTTCCAGTTGCGCCCGCGGACGCAGCCTATTGCTCCAGGTTCTTGCCAGTTCAAGAACCCGAGGTTCGCCCGTCATTCGATAGCCCAGCCAGAAAATGCCCGGAAATGCGCCACCGGTCCAGTCCCCGTCGGGGGTAGTGGTCCACTTGCCAGTGCGCCAGTCAGCCCAATGAGGGAAGCCCTGCCCAGCCAGAGCAAGCGCACTCTGTTCGGCACGGCCCAGCACCGCGGTTGCGGCCGTTCGCCAGGAAGTGCTTTGCGGATTGTTCGAATTTTTCATCAAGTTCCTTTGAAGCCCAGCCTAGGGATCGTCCAACGCCCCGGCCGATACGGTTTTAGACACCTGTTATTATCGCCGAACGGAAAAGAGAACGTTAGGACTGACCAACGAATTTCTTGCACTTTCTAACTCGCTCATGCTCACCGAGACATCCCATATCGTGAGCAAACCAGGACCGGCCGTTGGCTCGACGTACAAAAATCCAACTATTCATGTAATTCGTCCTAACGTGACATGCAGCTACACTCCTATTATGTCGTAAATGGCAGAGCCGATAGCAATCAACAGCGTGCGATGCTGCCGACCTCTCCAAGACAATCTAAATGGAGCGGATCATGCCACATTGGCTAGCCGAACAACACACTGCCATTCGAGACGCCGTGCGCCGCTTCGCGGAAAGCGAGATTGCGCCATTGTCCGAAGAGCTTTGGGCTGACGAGAAATTTCCTTACGCGATATGGAAGAGCATGGGGGAGCTGGGTTTCACGGGATTGCCTTATCCCGAGGAATACGGCGGCGGCGGTGGCGAATGGTTGTCGTTTGTGATCGTGCTCGAGGAGCTGTCGCGCGTGGACTGCGCCGTCGCCAACTCGATCATGGCGAATTCAACCGTCGCAAGCCTGCTGTCCAAGTATGGCACCCACGAACAAAAAACTACCTGGCTGGCGCCCATTCTCGATGGCCGTCAGGTCGGCGCAATTGGTTTGTCCGAGCCAAATGCCGGTTCGGATGCCGCAAATATCTCGACCCGCGCGACGCTCGAAGCAGGACAGTGGATCATCGACGGGTCGAAAACCTTCATCAGCAACTCCGGCACTGACGTGACCGGGCCTGTTGTGATCGCCGCCGTCACCGGAATGCGCCCTGACGGTCGCAAAGAGATCTCCAACTTCATTGTGCCCGACGGCACGCCCGGCTTTCACTATGGCCGCAAGTTGCGCAAGATTGGCTGGCGCGCTTCAAGCACGTACGAGCTATTCTTCCAGCGCTGCGCCATACCGGCTGGCAATTTGCTTGGCGAACAAGGTGCCGGCCTGCGCCAGACACTTGCGCAGATCAGCACCGGCCGCATCTTTATCGGCGCTCTCGCACTGGGAATTTTGCAAGGATCCCTGGACCGCTCAATCGATTACATGAAAAATAGGCATGCATTTGGTAAACCTATCTCCGAGTTTCAAGCGTTGCAATTCAAGATCGCCGACATGGCAACGCATGCTCAAGCGGCACGATTGATGCTCTATGACGCTGCTGCTCTGAAAGATGCTGGCCAGCCCTTCAATCAACAAGCGTCAATGGCCAAATTGTTCGCCACTGAACGCGCCATGGAAGCGGCCCACCAGGCACTCCAGATCCACGGGGGCTACGGAGTGATGAGCGAATACCCTGTGTCGCGTGCATTCGGCGATGCGAAAGTGCTGGAAATCGTCGAAGGCACATCGGAAATTCAGAGATTAATTATTTCGCGCGCGCTGCTGGCGTAATTCAGCCACATGGAGAAAAATCGTGCTGGAAGGTATCAAAGTATTAAGTTTCACACACTTTCTGCAAGGACCCGCCGCGGCACAGATGCTGGCTGACGTCGGGGCAGACGTAATCAAGATCGAACCCCCCGACGGTGCTTTCGAGCGTAACTGGTCTGGCTTCGATGCGTTCGTCGAAGGCGTCAGCGTGTTTTTCCTGCTCGGCAACCGCAACCAGCGCAGTATCTCGCTGGACCTGCGCGACGAACGCGCGAAAGAAGTTGTCTGGCGCCTGGTCCACGAAGCTGATGTATTGATCGAGAATTACCGGCCCGGTGTTTTGCAAAAGATGGGGTTCGGATATGACGACGTCCACGCGATCAATCCCAGGCTCGTTTATTGCTCGTGCACCGGCTACGGTTCGTCGGGCCCCTACTCAAAGCGTCCCGGGCAGGACCTTTTACTCCAGGCCATGAGTGGCATGACGATGCTGTCGGGCCAGGCCGATTCGCCCCCCATGCCATTTGGGGCGGCCATTGTCGACCAGCACGCCGCCACGCTTGCCGCCTTCGGGGTCCTTGCAGCATTACAGGCGCGCGAACGAACCGGCGCTGGGATGCTGGTGGAAAGCAATTTGTTGAACGCCGCGCTCGACCTGCAGACTGAGCCACTCACGTACTACATGAACAAAGGACCTTTGTGGCCGCGTACGCAACCTCCCGCCGGTAGCCGCTTCCACCCTGCGCCGTATGGCGTATATGGCACACTTGACGGCTGGATCGCAATCTCTCTCACGCCAATCGCAAAACTTGCACTGGCACTGGACCGTCCCGACTTGGCGGTATTTACCGACCCGAAGGACAATGTGCTTCATCGCGATGAAGTGAACCGCATTGTGCACGAAGCACTGGCGGCTCGCTCCACGGTGGAATGGATGAACATATTCCAAGAGCACGCCATCTGGTACGCGCAGGTAAACGACTATGAACAGGTCGAGGTCGACCCGCAAGTCGCGCATAACAAGATGATCATCCACATGAAGCACTCGCAGGCAGGCCCGGTGCGCCTGCTCGCGCATCCCGTACGCTATGATGGCGTCGCGCCTGCGCTGACCAGGCAGCCCCCTGCGCAAGGCGAACATACCCGGGAAGTGCTGGCCGAGCTAGGCTACGCGCCTGCCGAGATCGACACCTTAATCAGCGGTGGCGCCGCGTTAACCGAACACAAGGCCGATACTTAAGATCACGAGGGGTACGGCACGCTTCGCGCCTTCCTTGCACGCTCCACTCAGCCAATATGTTATTATTGATAATATTGTTGATAATTTAAAAAGGGGCTTCTATGCAAAAGATTGACAATCGCGATTCACGTATTGTGTCGGTTCAGGTGCGAACGATCCGCATACCGCTGGATCACGTGACATCGTTTTCGACGCGTGTCGTATCGGCACGGGACTACACCGTCGTCAAAGTGGCAACCGCCGATGGACAGGAAGGCATCGGGTTTTGCTACGGAGGCAGCCGGGGCGGCGTTCTGGTCACCCATGCGGTGCGCGAGCTCTACAAAGAAATGCTGATCGGCCAGGACGCGCTGCGCGTCGAAGGCTTGTGGCAAGACATGTATCAGGATACTTTGTTGCACGGCAGAGCCGGTTCAGCCATGCGCGCTCTGTCTATTATTGACATCGCCTTATGGGATCGCAATGCGCGCGCGGCTGGATTGCCCCTCAGTAAATACCTGGGCGGCTACGCTAAAGAGAAGGTGCCTGCTTACGCCAGCGGCGGCTACTACCTCGAAGGCAAGACACCCGAAAAACTGGGCGAAGAGCTGAAGGGCTATGTTGAACAGGGCTTCAAGGCGGTGAAAATTAAAGTCGGCCGGCTCAGTCTCCGGGAAGAAGAAATCCGCATAAAAGCCGCGCGGGAAGCGATTGGCGACGACATTTTGCTGATGCTGGACGCGAACAACGCGTGGCACGACGTACCGACCGCCGTGGAATACATGAAGCGCTATGAGCCATCCAATCCGTACTGGATTGAAGAGCCGTTCAGTCCCGATGACATCAACAGTCATGCCGAACTCGCACGGCGAACATTCATATCGGTGGCCACTGGCGAAATCGAGGCAGGACGCTGGCGCCATCAGGAACTATTGCAAAAACACGCGGCGGCGATTTTGCAATCGGACGCGGCAGTGTGTGGCGGCATCAGCGAGTGGCGCCGAATTGCCGCGGCAGCGGCCGGCTTCGGCGTCAGTCTTTGCCCGCACTGGTTCCACGACCTGCACGTCCACCTGGTGGCTGCAACACCCAATGCCCACTTCGTCGAATTCTTCCCCAACGACCAAGTTCTCAATTTCCGGCGTCTGATCGACACTCAGCTGGTTCTTGAAGACGGAGACCTTGTGGTTCCGACCGGGCCTGGGCTTGGCTTTCGGTTCGACGAAAAGGCGCTCGAAAAATACGCGATCGAAAACTGGGCATAACCGCGTTTAATAATCATTCACGGAGATTCCTTTGAACGAAAGCAACACAGCCGTCATTATTGGCGGCGGCATTATGGGTTCGGACATCGCTGCCATTTTTTTCGCCGCAGGTTGGAACACGCAGGTGGTCGAAACCAATCCGGCCGCCCGTGGCCAGCTTGAAACGGCTGTCCCCGCAGCTGCCAAGGTGGCGGGCATCGACCACGCAGGCGGCTCCGTACGGGCCCTGGCCAGCCTAAGCGAAATAGACTGGACCGGTGCACGACTGGTGATCGAATGCGTGTCGGAAAAT
>JBDTGB010000267.1:0-2658 GCA_039937635.1 Burkholderiaceae bacterium
TCAATGGCGTGGCCACTCCGACACTGAAACGCTGCTGGCCTGTTTCAGCGCCTGGGGTATAAAGAAAGCGCTCCAAGCGGCAGTGGGCATGTTTGCCATCGTGCTATGGGACCGTCAAACAAAAACGTTGACGCTGGCGCGTGACCGGATGGGAGAAAAGCCCCTGTACTGGGGCTGGCAGAAAGACACACTGGTATTCGCGTCGGAACTCAAGGCGATCAAGTCCCTCTCTTGCTTTACTGGACAGATCGATCGCAATGCGCTCGCGTTATTGCTGCGCCACGGTTATATTGCCGCGCCCCATAGCATTTACCAGGGCATTCAGAAATTACCACCAGGCAACTACATCGATATTCCACTAACCAGCCCGGAAGCCGCGCGCTCGGCCCGGCCCGCCGTTTACTGGAAAATGAACGAAGTCATCCAGACAGGTCTGGACAACCCATTTACGGGCAGTCCGGAGCAGGCCACCGACGCGCTCGAACAACAATTAAGCGAAAGCATTGGTGCCCAGATGATCTCGGACGTCCCGCTGGGCGCGTTTCTGAGCAGCGGCATCGACAGCAGCACAATCGTGGCGCTAATGCAGGCGCAAAGCCAACGACCGGTGCATACCTTCACTATCGGTTTCGCAGACAAAAAATATAACGAGGCCGACCAAGCTAAAGCCATTGCCAACCATTTGGGCACCCATCACACTGAACTGTACGTGAGTCCTGAAGATGCGCTTGCCGTCATCCCGAGCCTGCCTCGGATCTATGACGAGCCGTTTGCGGACAGCTCCCAGATACCAACTTTTCTGCTTAGCCGGATGGCGCGCGAACGGGTAACGGTAGCCTTGAGCGGCGATGGTGGCGACGAACTTTTCGGTGGCTACAACACCTATCGATTGGTGCCTTCACTGTGGCGCAAAATCAATACGTTGCCCGCGCCATTGCGGCACGTCGCGGCGGCTGGCTTGACCTGCCTGCCCACCACCGTCTGGGACAGGTTTTTCAATTTGCTGCAACCGGCGCTACCCAAAAAGGCGAAGCATGCCGTCACCGGCGAAAAGCTCCATAAACTTGCCAAGCTTTTGCACTCCGTCAACAAAGAAGACTTTTACCGGCAAATGATCAGCCTATGGAGACGGCCTGATGTGGTGACGATCGGCGCGCATGAATACAAAACATTATTAAACGACCAAATCGCGTGGCCAACGGGACTGGGCTTCGCGCAGTGGATGATGGCTGCGGATGCCCAACTGTATATGCCCGACGATATCCTGGTCAAAGTCGACCGTGCCGCCATGGCCAACAGCCTGGAAGTTCGGGTGCCTATGCTGGACCACCGCGTGGTGGAGCTGGCCTGGCGCATGCCGCTAAACTTGAAAATACGCGACGGAAAAAGCAAATGGTTGTTGCGCCAAGTGCTCTACCGGCATGTACCCCAAGCGCTTGTCGAGCGCCCCAAAAAAGGTTTTTCCGTACCACTAGCGGCCTGGCTGCGTGGTCCGCTACGCGATTGGGCCGAAGCGCTGCTCAATGAATCGCGCCTTCGTCAAGAAGGTTACTTTGACCCGGCCCTGGTTCGGCGAGCTTGGGCAAACCACCTAAGCGGGAAACGGGACTTTTCGAGAAAACTCTGGTGCGTGCTGATGTTTCAGGCTTGGCTTGAATCTTCGTCCGCTCGTTAAACAATAAGCGCGCCAGCCATAAACCATTGGTGCGCGATGAGCGGCACGCAACATCATCACAATTGTTTCAAAAAACACAATGTCATGCAATTTCCGCCTTGCGTGAAGCGGCAAGTATCGACAACATAAACACACCACGTTCATTTCTTACTTTAAAGAGGTGCTTTATGATTGCAACGACTCGCGCTTTTCTGGCTGCCGCCGCTCTGGCGATAAGCGGCTTTGTCGCTGCCCCCGTTCTGGCTCAAACTTCAGCCGCGCCTGCCGCCGCTGCGACAGCCAAAGCCAAGACGCCGCAGCAAGAACGTATGACGACGTGTAACCAGGAAGCCAAAGGCAAAACCGGCGACGCGCGCAAATCGTTCATGAGCAGTTGCCTTAAAGGCGAGGCCGCGGCGCCCGACAAGAAGATGACATCACCGCAAGAGCGCATGAAGACCTGCAATGCCGAAGCCAGCGCAAAGAGCTTGAAGGGCGACCAGCGCAAAACATTCATGAGCACCTGCCTGAAGAACAAGTAGTACCAAACGGCAACTGACGCTGAAGATCTGAAATGGAGCGCGTCCATGAAGAAAGTATCAGTAGGTTCACCGGCTTCCGCCGCGCAATCACGACAACAAGCCCTGATTGCGCAAGAAGAACGCTTTCTTGACGTCGAACGACAAAACCCACAGTCGCCCTACTACCGCGAAAGCACCGGCCCAACGCAGCAGCAGCGACGACGCTTCATGGTCGGTGCCATGGCGGCTATCGGCGCAACCAGCCTTCCATCAGTAACGTTGGGCGCGCCCCCTGGCGCGGTGGAACGGCCCGTGCCCCCCGATGCAACCAAAGTACAGGGGGTGGGAATCGGCATCGACGGCGGATATGGTTCGCGCTCCCAGTTCGAAACCGAAGTGCGATGGCGCTATCCAACCAAGACCACTGAGTCCTCATGGAGCATGACGCCGCTTGAAAAAGGGTTCGGTATCATTACGCCATCG
>JBDTGB010000268.1:0-3440 GCA_039937635.1 Burkholderiaceae bacterium
CGCGGCCGATCACAGCGCGTTTTTCGTTTTTAAGTACAGCAGTGACTCGTGCACACCGCGCTGCCAGTCACAGTCCAGGTCGCCCAGTATTTTTTCCAGCTTGGCGTTGGATAAACGGGAATTCTCTGGTCTGGGTGCGGGCGTTGGGTAGGATGAAGAGGGGATGCCGTGAATCCTGGGTGCTTGCGTCAGTAAGCCCAGTTCGGTTGCCTGCTTGAAAATGTTGTTGGAAAATTCGAACCAGCTAACGTGCGGCGTTCCGGCAAAATGATAGACACCACCTGGCACAGGGCCATTTTTGAAATTTTGTTCAATCAGTCTCAACAATATTCGGGCCACATCCATAGCGTAGCTCGGTCCCCCGAATTGGTCATTCACGATATTCAGGTCGGCCCGGCTCTTCGCCAGGTGCAGCATGGTCTTCAGAAAATTGCGGCCAAACGGGCTAAACACCCAACTGGTTCGCACTATCGCCGCGTTGGGCGCGGCGCGCTGCACGGCTTGTTCGCCGGCCAATTTTGTTTTGCCGTATGCGCTCAGTGGGTTTACGGCGTCGTCTTCACCATACGGCTCCGACTTTGTGCCGTCGAAGACGTAATCCGTTGATATGTGCAGCATCCAGATGCCGCGCTGCCGGCACGCTTGCGCGAGTAGCCTGGTGGCGACGGCATTGACGCGGTCGGCTTGTCGCGGGTTGGACTCGGCGTCGTCGACGGCTGTATAGGCGGCGGCGTTTACCAAAACGTCCACCGGCGTGGCATCCAAAAATGACGCGATAGTGGCCGCATCGCAGATATCCAGTTCCTGGTGCGTTGCGAAGATCAATTCGATTTCGGGGTAGGCGGCAGTGCGTTGCAGCCATTGAAAGGACTGGCCCAATTGGCCGCCCGCTCCGGTGATCAACACGCGTGTGGGCTGGTTATTAAGCATTTTTTCCAACGCCTGGCTTAAGTTGTTTGATTAATTCGCCCAAGGTGGGGTGGTTCTGATCTTTCGCGGACAATTGCGGATTGCTTATTGGCCAGTCGATGCCGACTTGCACACAATTCCAGGCCAGGCCGCCTTCATCTTCTGGATCGTAGTAATCGGTGCACTTGTACGTTAAGTCGGCCACTTCGCTTAGCACGCAAAAACCATGAGCGTAGCCCGGCGGTATCCACATCTGGCGATGATTTTCGTCGCTAAGTTCAACGCCCACGTATTGACCAAAAGTGCTGGAATCGGGATTGATATCGACCACGACGTCGAACACCGCGCCGCGCGTTACCCCCACTAATTTTCCCTGAGGCCGCGTCTTTTGAAAATGCAGTCCGTGCAAGGCCCCTTTGTGGGAACGCGAATGATTATCTTGCACAAAAGGCAGGTTAATGCCCGCCATCTCCTGGTAGCGTTTTGCGCTGAAGGTTTCTGTGAAGAAACCACGAGCATCGCCAAATACATCGGGCTCGATGATTTGCACACCGGACAGGGCAGTCTTGCTTACTTTCATTCCAACATTCCGTCGCTGGCCCAGTGCCGTGGCGCATTGCGGGCCGTTGACGGTATTTTACAGATATCAACAGGCGGTATCCGTCAGTGCGTCAGTCAGGCATGCCGCACCCTGTGGTTTCAGGCAAGAACCACGGCAATATCAGACCTACTATATATACCGAGCCTAGTGTTAGCGCCGCGTTAGCCACGCCGCCGAAGGACGTGATGATCGAGCCCGCCGCCTATACCTCAGCCAAGAAGCGTGATCCCGATCAGGGTTCCCGCATGGATCGGCAGCGATGCCATTTGATCCGCGGGCAACACGGAATGTAGTGCCGGAAAGAGTATGACAACGATTGCCAGTGCCTCGGCGCAAGTCCTGCGTGCCATGACGTCGAAATGTGCGTCGCATCTAATATTTTCGAGATATGTCTCTTTTAGTTTTAGTATTTACCGGATAAAAGGCTGCCGCAATTCGGCACGCGGCAGTCCAGGTTTAGTTTCTTCAGCATCATGTAGGTGGTGCATACGGAAGACGACACGACGGGCAGACCCAGGCGGTCTTCAATAGACTGGATTGACGCCAGTGAAGGCATCTGCACGCAGGCCGAGGCCACCACCGCATCCACGTTCTTCGTATTCAGTCGTTTCGTGATTTCAATGGGCGCGCTGGCGTCTTGCCGGCCCACTTCCAGATTGTCGGGGATCTCAAGCGAGATGCTGTCCACCACTTCAATGCCCTCGTTGCCCAGGTAGTCGATAACCATCTGGGTCAGCGGCTTCATGTAAGGCGCAAGGATCGAGATCCGCTTTGCGTTCAATGCCTTTAGTCCGTCAACCAGCGCTCCGGCGCTAGTCACCACGGGCGCCGGAGCGCCGCCGTCGATTGTGACCTGATGCAGGCGCTTTTCCGATACCCGGTGATAGCCCAGCCCCATACTCATAATGGCAACGAGGCAGGCATAGCCCAGCACATCCATGCGCGCGTCCGTCAGCTCGGCGGCACAGCGGTCCGAGTCGCGATCCATCGCCGCCAGCTCTTTCTTGTCGACCGTTTTCATGCGCATGCGGCTTGAATGAAACGTGAAGCGCTCCGGACTCAGGGCCTCGCGAGCGCGCAGGATGGCGGGAATTTCCGTCTCCATGGTGGTGTTTGAGCTGGGCACAATTTGGCCGATGCGATAGATGCGTGTCATGAATTTTTGCGAAGAAGTGGGCAGAATTTGAAGTCTAGGTCCCAGCGCAGAATCCGTCAAATATATTGTTTGTTATGATTGATATGTTTTAAATATAGATAGGAGCGTTCCATGGAACTGCGCCATCTGCGCTACTTTGTTGCCCTTGCGGACGAACTCAGCTTTACGCGGGCCGCCGAGCGTCTGCATATTTCCCAGCCTCCGTTAAGCATACAGATCGGTCAGTTGGAAAAAGAGGTGGGCGTCATGCTGTTCGAGCGCAGCAGCCGGCGCGTGCGGTTGACCCTTGCCGGCCAGGCGTTTCTGGCCGACGTCCGGGCCATACTTGACCGTGTGCAGGCGGCCAGCAGCCATGCGCGCGCCATCGGCAGCGGCCTGGCGGGCCGTATCGAGATCGGATTGTCGGGTTCGCATTTCCAGGGACCGCTTCCCCGTCTTATTGCTCGCTATCTTGATGAGCATCCGGGTGTCATCACGATGCTGAATGAATTAAAGCCTGCCGATCAGCTCACGGAATTGTGCAATCGGCGCATAGATATCAGCATCTCGCGCACGCCGGTGAACGACGCGATGTTAACCAGCATACGATTATGGAGCGATCCGCTGCTGGCCGCATTGCCGCGCGGCCATTCAATGGCCAAGCGCAAAAGCCTGTCTTTGCACGACTTGCGGGAACAGCCGTTTGTCATGCTGCGGCTGGATTCTTCCGCTTATGCGCGCTATTTGTACGATTGTTGCGTACAAGCCGGGTTTGCGCCGTTGATAGTCCAGTCT
>JBDTGB010000269.1:0-2755 GCA_039937635.1 Burkholderiaceae bacterium
GGTTGATAGAGAAGCCGGGCGAATACTCGGGTCTTTCCTCGAGGCGCTCCAAAACGATGGAAAGGTGCTGGTCTTGCGTGAACTTCAAGTTGTTTTGCCACGTATAAGACCGTTGAAGACTGGAGTAGCGAGTGTGATAAGCGCGGTCTTCAACATATTCTTTGCTCAGGCCAAAACGCCACATGCTTTGCCAAAAGTTGGTGAAATCATCGGTGCTGGTCAATGCATAGGCTTGCTGACGTGTGATTGAGTAGGCCGGATGAAGGTCCCCCGCGTCATAATCGCCGTTCGTGAAGTTGTTCATAGCGGTTACGCCGACACGATGGCCTGAGGCCCAGCTATAGCCCAAAGAGCCCGATAAAGCGTGCTGGCTGTAGCCATCCAAATCGGAATTAAAGTTGGGATTGTCCCTGTTGCTTGCATTAAATCCGCTACTTTGCGCGAGACTGCTGGATAAACCGTAATCCCACCCCTGTGCGGCGCCGGAAAAGCCCAGACTTGATTTGAATGTGCCGTAGGAGCCGTAACCCATATTGCCCCAGGCGCTGGCCGCTCGATTTTCTTCTGATTTTCTGGTGATAATGTTGATTACTCCGCCAAGAGCATCGGAGCCATACAGGCTGCTTGCCGCGCCGCGAATAATCTCGATGTGGTCGATCGTCGCCGGATCGATGGCGTTCCAGTTGGCGCCGCCCTGCGTGGAGCTGTTAATGCGAATTCCGTCGACCATCACCAGCGTCTGGCCAGATCCAGCGCCGCGAAGATAAACGCCAGTTACAGTTTGTGGGCCTCCGCTGTTATAAAACTGAACTCCATGATGCCTGGCCAGAATCTCGCCGATACTGCTTTGACCCGCTTGTTGAAGCTCTTTGTTGTCGATGACCGTGACGTCGCCCAGCACATTGCTTTCCAACTGCGCCGTGCGGCTTGCGGTAACAATGACGTGATCCAATTGAGGAACGGGCGGGATGGTCTGAGCGGAAGCGATAAACGAAATCGAGTAAAAGGAAAAGACAAGCGAACGCCAGAAGGATTTGGATTGCATCGTATGACCTGATCATAGTGCGCGTCCCCGCACACTAGTGGTGAATGAAGCATCGCTATCGCGGCTAAGTAAAACGCTGCGCGGCGCCATGCATGAACTTTGATCAGGGCCGGTGTCGGGCTGGCATGTGCAAGACATGCTTACCGTTGCGGGGGCAGCACAGTTTATACGGCAAGACGCATTGCGCGCGTCTTGGGGGTTCTGTTTCCCGTTTAACTTTCGCAGGACGATGTCGCTTGTGCGGCGACGCTGTAACAGTGGTTTGCGTTTTTCGTCCCGAAAGCACCTCTGTCACGCAAAATATAGCACAGCGCATTATGCCGGCACGCCGAAAGCCCTGCTTTAATTGTTGTTGCTCGTGCGCGTTCGATGCGTCATGCCTGGTCGCGGTTCCGGTCCTTGTCCCATAACACGTCGCTTCCACCCGCATGACGGTTCAATACCCGGGAAAGCACGAATAACAGGTCAGATAATCGATTTATATATTGGCGCAATGGTTCGTTAATCGTTTCAAGCTTGCCCAGACCGACGATGCTGCGTTCCGCCCGGCGGCATATTGTGCGGCAGACATGGGCCAAAGCGGCCGCGCGCGAGCCCGACGGTAAAATAAATTCTTTCAGCCGGGGTAAATTGGCGTTGTATTTTTCCATCAGCGCGTCCAGCCTGGCCACATGCGTTTTTGCAATAATACGGTAGCCGGGAATGCATAATTCTCCGCCCAGATCGAACAGGTCATGCTGAATGGAAAATAGTTCGTCGTTCAGCCCCGGCGGCATGTCCTCGCACAGCAGCAGGCCAATATGCGAATTCAATTCGTCGACGTCGCCTATCGAATTTATGCGCGCGTGATTCTTATCGACACGACTGCCGTCGCCCAACCCGGTGGAGCCGCCGTCACCCGTCCGAGTAACAATTTTTGAAAGCCGATTGCCCATATCCTGAATAAAAAATAAGTAATGATCTGATTACCAATAGCACAAAAACAGACCGAATGCCATAAACTAAATCGTAACAAGCTGCCTGGCTCGCGTTGTGACTTTGCGCATTATCAATGGTGAATTGTCCTAAACTGATTTAATCTTGATGGTGGATGTTTAGCCGACATACTGTCGGCGATATTATTTAAAATGACGGTTGCGAAAGGGCCCAATGCCCCGCTGGCCGCAAGAGGAATTGCAATGCAAAAACTGGAAAATCCTTTGATTGCTCAAATGGGAGTTCAAGGCATATCCGAAGACGTACTCATAGAAAAATACGCTAAAAACGGCGAGGCCAACCTGGAACAGGTGCAGGCACGCGTCGCCAGCGCGCTGGCCGATGTTGAGCAAACTAAAAATAGAAAAAAGTATGCCGGTCAGTTTTTGTGGGCCATGCAGCATGGCTTTATTCCTGCCGGCCGTATTAACAGCGCCGCGGGTGTCGGACTGCAAACCACGCTAATAAATTGTTTCGTCCAGCCCGTGGGCGACTCGATTACTGAAACTGCCGATGGCAAGCCGGGGATTTACGCTGCTTTGGCTCAAGCAGCGGAAACCATGCGGCGCGGCGGCGGGGTGGGCTATAACTTTTCAGCTATCCGCCCCAAGGGGGCCCGGGTCAAAGGCACAGGCAGCAGCGCGTCGGGCCCGATTTCCTACATGAAGGTGTTCGACCAATCCTGCGAAACAGTCGAATCCGCCGGCGCCCGTCGCGGGGCCCAGATGGCTGTGC
>JBDTGB010000270.1:0-1913 GCA_039937635.1 Burkholderiaceae bacterium
CCGCGCAGCCGGCTAGGGCGTAGCCGGCTTTACCGCCCCGGACGAATTCCAGAATTTGAAGAATTCAGATTTCGGGCTCAACACCAGCATGTCGCCCGGCTTGGAGAACGCCGCGCGATAGCCTTCCAGGCTTTTGTAAAAACTGTAGAACTTGGGATCCTTGCCATAAGCCTCGTTGTAGATGGAAGCCGCCTTGGCGTCGCCCTGGCCTTTGACGGTCTGAGCCTTTGCATAAGCGGTTGCCACGACCTCTTGGAGCTGACGATCGGCTTGCGCCCGAATCTTTTCGCTTTCCGCCGCGCCCGTGGCGCGCAAACGGTTGGCTTCTTGTTTGCGCTCGGCTTCCATGCGTCGATAAACCGACTCGGAAATCTCGGGCACGAACTCGATGCGCCGCAACCGCACGTCCACCACTTGCACGCCCAGCGGTTTGGCCCGCTGCTCAACGGTGGTGAGGACCTCTTTCATGATGTCATCGCGCTGATTGGCGATGACGTCTTTAACCGTGCGAATGTTGACCGAAGCATTCAACGCGTCGCGAATTTGCGCCTGAAGACGTTCTTCGGCAGCGCGATCATTAGCGCCAAACGTGACGTAGAACAAACGAGGGTCCGCAATCCGCCACTTGACGAAGGAGTCAATCAGCAAATTTTTCTTTTCTGATGTCTGAACACGTTCCGGCTGCTTTGTCTCGATGGTTTGCAAGCGTTTATCAAGGAAAACAACATTTTCAAACGGCGGTGGAAATTTGAAATACAAGCCCGGTTCGGTGATGGTCTCGCGCACTTCGCCCAGATTAAACACCAGCGCTGAATCGCGCTGTTGCACGACGAAGACGCAGGATGACAAAACAATCAAAACAATGACGAGACCGACTAAAGCAGTATAAAGACGTTGCATTATGATGGCCCCCGGTTAGCGTAAGAAACGATTGCGAGACAGCGAATCTTGCATCGGTGAAGAGTCGCTGGACGGCCGGGCGCTGGATCGGGCGGGAACGCTTGATTTCGACGCAGGCGTCGGTGGACTTGAGCCAGCTGCGGCCGCTGTCGCCAGTGCGCTGGTGTCGGACGAACTGGACGGTGTTGCAACAGCGCTGGATACTTGCTTCATGATTTTATCGAGCGGCAGGTACAACATATTATTGCTAGCCTGGGAATCCACCATAATTTTGCTGCTGCTCACCAGAATGTCTTGCATCGTGGACAAATACAAACGCTCGCGCGTGATCTCGGGCGCCTTGGCAAATTCGGCCTGTACGCTGGTAAAGCGCGCCGTATCGCCTTCGGCGTTGCCGACGACTTTGGCGCGATACCCTTCGGCTTCCTGGAACATGCGCGCGGCCTGCCCCTGAGCCTCGGGCAAGACCTTGTTGGCGTAGGCATTCCCTTCGTTAATTTGACGTTCCCGGTCTTGACCGGCCTTCACGGCGTCGTCGAAGGCGGCTTGCACCTGTTCGGGCGGTTGCACGTTCTGGATGGCAACCGTACTAATCTGTATACCCGCTTTGTAGTCGTCCAGCAGGGCTTGAATGCGTTTCTGCACTTCGGTGGCCACCTCAGCGCGGCCTGAATACAGGATGTGATCCATGGGTTTTTTGCCCACTACCTCGCGCATGGCTGTCTCGGCCGCCTGGCGCACCGATTCGTTTGGATGGCTGGTCTCGAATAGATAATTGGGGGCCCCATCGGGCAACAAACGATACTGCACAACAAACTGGACGTCGACGATGTTTTCATCGTTCGTCAACATGAGCGCTTCAGGCAAAATCTTGTTAAGCGCATTCCCGCGAAACCCCACCTCAAACGTGCGCAAGCTGGAAATATCAACAATTTGATGATCTTCGATGGGATACGGCATGCGCCACTGCAAGCCAGGGGGCAATGTCTTGGTGTATTTACCGAACTTGGTTA
>JBDTGB010000271.1:0-3503 GCA_039937635.1 Burkholderiaceae bacterium
ACAGTCATTATCAATGATCACCAAGCTGGTCGGTTTCGATACCGTCTCGCGCAACTCTAATCTGGAACTGATCCACTACGTAAAAGACTATCTGGCCGAACACGGCGTCGACAGTCATCTGGTCGCCAGCCCCAAGGGCGACAAAGCCAACCTATTCGCCACGGTGGGCCCAGATGTCGAAGGCGGTGTTGTGCTGTCGGGCCACACTGACGTTGTGCCGGTCGACGGCCAGCCGTGGGATACCGATCCATTCCAGATTGTGCAGAAAGACGGAAAGCTATACGGACGCGGCACCTGCGACATGAAATCATTTTCAGCAATTGGGTTGTCGATGGTTCCTGACATGCTGAAAAGAAAACTGAAGCGCCCTATTCATTTCGCGCTAAGTTACGACGAAGAATACGGCTGCGTTGGCGCGCCGGCAATGATCAAGCGGCTGGTCACCGAAATAGCCAAACCAAGCGCGGTCATCGTGGGCGAGCCAAGCAGCATGATCCCAATCATGGCGCACAAGGGCCTGTCGATGGCGCGCACCACGGTGATTGGGCATGAAGCCCACTCAAGCCAGCTTCAGCGCGGCGTCAGCGCGGTAATGACGGCGGCAAAACTGATTACCTTCATCGAAGGCATGGTGGCAGAAAACAAGGCGGCCGCCGATTCCGGTTGTAAATTCGTACCTCCCTATTCGACCCTGCACGTAGGCGTTATTCATGGCGGCACGGCGACTAATATCATCTCGCGCGAGTGTTCGTTCATGTGGGATACCCGCGTTTTACCCGGCGATAGTTGGCCGTCCTATCTGGAGCGCTTTCAAACTTATGCCGACAGCCTGCTGCCTGCGATGCGAGCCATCGCTCCAGAAGCGTCGATTATTACTGAAGTCATGGCGGCGGCGCCCCCGTTAGCCGACGAAGGCGGCGAGGCTCAGGCCCTTGCCTTGCGGCTTTCAGGGCACTCGTGCTGCGGAGTGGTGCCCTACGGCACCGAAGCCGGCGAATTCCAGCAGAACGGGTTTTCGGTGGTGGTGTGCGGGCCCGGCTCAATCGACCAGGCGCATCAACCCAATGAATACATCGAGATAGAGCAGGTTCAGGCTTGCGAGGTATTCATGGAAAAGCTTGTCGACCGCCTGGCAACGTAATTGAACATACGTCAAACGTCCCACATGCAAGAGCAAAAAGACTATCGAAAAAACTTTCGAAAGATCTATGATTAAACTTTTTTAGTCAGCTGCCGACAATAGCAGTCTGGCACAAAAAGGGAGATATAAATCATGTGGATGCTCTTGCGGCCTACCACAGGTATTGCGCTGGCCGCGCCCCAACCATTTGCGGGCAAGGAATAACGGAGCGGCGATTCGGCGATAATAGGGTTTATGGAATTACGACCGCCCCATCACAGCAACTGGCGCAACGCCGCCACGCCCTCGTTTAGCACGCAACAAAAATACTGGCTGTTTCGCCCCGGAGCCCTGACAACAGGTCTGCGCAAGCTCGGCCCGCTTGAATTGCGCGTCGTCCGCGAACACGCTTATGGCTTGCTCCCTTCCGACGCATGGATGGTGGCTCAGACACCGCGATCACCCATCTGGATACGCGAAATCATCATGTCTATTGACGGGGTCAACAGCGTATTTGCCCGCAGCTTTACACCGTTAAATGCTTCGCATGGTTTGTGGCAGGGAATGCGCCGGCTGCGTACACGGCCGCTGGCGGACATGCTGTATCACGACCCGCAAATTACGCGGTCGCGCTTTTTTATCTGCCGCCTGACCAGCCAAAACCCCTTGTATCATTGCGCTCGCAACATGCTTGGCGCGCAATGCCCCCCCGCGCATGCCGTGTTGGCGCGCTGTTCGACCTTCTGGCAGCGCGGGCAGCCGCTACTGGTTGCGGAATGCTTCCTGCCCGAGTTCTGGTCAGTAGCCCAACGCCCATAATTCGGCGCAACATCAGGCTAACGCCACACGGCAACTTCCACCCGCACACTGTCATCGGATGACGATACAAGCGCCGTTCCTTCCTCGATGGAGACATGCAGATCCATCGAGCGCTGCGACATTCTTGCCAATGCCTTCGCGGCAACGGGACTAACCGACAACACGCCAAGATTTTTCACACGACTTAATCTAGCCTGTACGCCGTTCCACCAAACCTGGCTGGCCTGGCCGCCGTAGCAAAGCACCACCACTTGCCGCGATTTGCCACTGGCCTGCAACAGGCGCCGTTCATCGGGGTGCCCCAGTTCTATCCATGTCAGGATGGATCCGGTCAAGTCCTTTTTCCACAGTGATGGCTCCTCGGTCGTGCCAAGCCCGCGCGTAAATGCCAAATTCTCATCAGCATACAGGGCGAACGCCAATACGCGCAGCATCATGCGCTCGTCCGTTTCGGAAGGATGGCGGGCCAGGGTAAGAACATGACTGTTGTAGTAGTTGCGATCCATATCGGCCACGTGCAAGTCAAGCTTGAAAATCGTGGCGCGCAGTGCCATAAGTATCCTTAAAAAAGATTCCGCCTGCACGCAGGCGGAATCGTTGCCAATGTCGAATTCGCTTAACGCTTAATAACCCGAGAACTCCTCGGTGCGAATGTTGTCATCGTCAACCCCGGATTCGTTCAGGATCTTACGCATTGCCGCTACCATCGCCTGCGGGCCAGCAACGTAATAAATTGGCAAAGCCAAATTACTGATGTACTTCGAAAGCATTGCTTTAGTAATGAACCCGCTTTCTTCACCGGGTTTATTCATCGATTGCTTTACATCGGTCATGGTGCTGACGACCGTATAGCGAGGTCCCTTTTGGCGCGACTTGGATAGTTCGTCCAGAAAGGCCGCATCCTGCGGGGTTTTATTCGAATTAAAGACGAATATATCCCGCTCAACGCCGTCATGAAGCGCCTGCAGCACGATACTCCGAATCGGGGTCACACCGATGCCGCCCGTAAGAAAAACGGCGGGAGTGGCCACATTGTTATGAAGCGTGAACGATCCGTACGGAGCATCCAGCGTTAGTTCCGTGCCAAGCGGCAAGGTTTTCAGAACTCGTTTAAAAGCCGTGTCGCGCATGCGTGTGGCCGCGATCAAATCATCTTCATAAGGGGCGCTTGCAAACGAAAAGCCACGCGTATTGCCTTCCGCATCGGTTTCAGGCGGGTTTTCAATGGTGTAATCGGCGAACTGACCCGCCTTAAAAATAAACCCTTTTGGCTTTTCAAAACGAAACATCATCGTTCCGTTGGCAATTTCTTTTCTGGCTTTTAGCTTAACTTTGTAAATCGGCATAACCTATTTCTCCTGGTCTATCTATTAGTCCATTAAAAGGCCGCCTAGCCCGCCTGTTCGTCAGGCCAGTATTCCTTGCGTTTATTCACCAAGCCCCTTTAATCGGCTTAATAACCAGTATACCGCCCCGCTATGCCGCCACGCTTGCACGCCGGAGATCATCCACGAGCTCTTCACGCAATGCCGCAGGCCTCGGCTTTTCAAACCATTGACGTCCA
>JBDTGB010000272.1:0-6239 GCA_039937635.1 Burkholderiaceae bacterium
GCCGGCGTTCATGGTTGAATGGTATACACCCTTCGGGATAAAAATTAAGCTGCCGGCACTGACCTTTTCAACAACGGAAGTGCCATCCGGCAGTTCACTCGTGTGGGTGCCGTGGCCAGAAATCACGTAGATTATCTGCTCCGCATCCGTGTGGTTGTGGCGAAAATGGCCCTGGCCAGGCTCAAACACCAGGTCTACGGCACCCATTCCTTGCACGCGCGAGATATGTGGGTCGCACATGATTTTCGCGGTGGTCCAATCGGTGACAATCGTTTCAACTGCGTCAGGGCTTATAACAAACTGTTGATCGTTCATCCACTTTCCTTTTTTTTATTCAAGGACCGGTACAGGTTGATGGACCGTGTGGCGCAAGCCTATCGCGTAGAGCTCGTCCACGGCACATGTTCCACAAGTTGTGCAAGCAGCGTTTTGCCTACATTCATGGTCCACGTTCCGACGTATCAACCTCGGAAAGTTACACAAAAATGAAGAATTACGTTTCAAATCGGCGCCATTTTCCCGCTAACGACTTTGCTGGATTTCAAGCACTTGGCTGTTCACCACTAGCCTTTGCTTGGCAAACCACCTTGGAGTCAAGCAACTGTTGTATCTCGTCTGTGCTGTATCCATAATCAGCGAGTATGCTTTGCGAATGCTCACCAAAAAGCGGGGGTGCTGAGCGAACGGTAGGTACATCGCCGGAAGACCCCATCTGCAAGGGCAATGCCACTAGTTTGAGCGTCCCCAAAAGCGAGTGCTCAACAGTCTGAACCAAGTTGCAGGCGGCAACCTGAGCATCGTTGAAAACATCATCCATCCTATTGATGGGACCAGCTGGAATTCCATTTTCAATCATGATGGCGGTCCACTCTTCGCGAGTCTTTTCTTTCAACCGCGCTTCAAGTGCTTGCGTGAGCGCATCTCCGTTTTTCCTGCGATCCACGTTAGTGAGAAAACGGGGATCCTCGACTAAATGGCTCGCGCCCAGAAGCGAACACAGCTTGATCCACATGGCCTGCGTCGCGGGAGCCAAGTTCAACGGACCGTCAGCCGTTTCAAAAGTCCCGTACGGAGCAATCACAGGGTGAGCGTTGCCGCAAGGTTCAGGAACCTCGCCAAGATTCAGATAGCGCTGACCTTGTACACAAAGCAAACTCATAAGTCCGGCTAGTAGAGAAGTCTCCACGTGCTGCCCACGGCCTGTCCGTTCGCGTTCCACGACCGCCGCCAAGATCCCGATTGTAAGCCACATACCTGCCGTCAAATCTCCAATAGGAACGCCAACCCGCGTTGGCCCTGTCTCTGGAGTGCCGGTCAAGCTCATAAACCCTGAGTAACCCTGGGCAATCTGGTCGAATCCAGCCCAGTTCTTGGCCGGCCCTTTATTGCCGAAGCCTGAAATGGACGCCATGATAAGCTTGGGATTCTCGCGCGCCAGCAATTCATAACCCAATCCCATCTTTTCCATGGTCCCGGCCCTGAAGTTTTCGACCACAATGTCAGATTTAAGCGCCAGTTGCTTAAGCAGCGCCAGGCCATCGGTACTGCGAAAATCGATTCCAATTCCCTTTTTGTTCCGATTAGCGCTTAGGTAATACACACTAATCTCATGATCAAGCGGACCCCATTGCCGGGCCATGTCTCCTGACGGCGTTGGTTCCGCCTTGATCACCTCGGCGCCTAGATCGGCCAGAGCCATCGTAC
Source organism: Burkholderiaceae bacterium (assembly GCA_039937635.1). GTDB lineage: Bacteria > Pseudomonadota > Gammaproteobacteria > Burkholderiales > Burkholderiaceae_B > JBDTGB01. The sequence goes on from JBDTGB010000272.1 coordinate 1,705, forward strand.
AGAACGGCCCTGCCAGCGCCCGAGTCAGGTCCAGAACTTTTAAACCAGCCAGAGTCAAGCTCATTACACACTCTCCTTACTTATTTTTCTATAACTTATCCAATAGCCGGACTCATAATAAGACCCAGCAGCCATGTCGCGATCTAAGCGAAGACACTCGTGATCACGATCACAATGAGCACCACTCACAATCGTTGCACCGCTCGTGACACGCGAGGTCTGTCCGCCGCCAGATGAGCACGCTGCATCGTCCGCTAGATAGTACATCAGGCGTTGACACATTTGAATGGAGCAAGAACACGGGGAAGCGGCAATAAGTGCCGGCGCGCATGGACTCCATATTTCCTATGGTTATAAACATAGCAGAATAAAATTCTTGTAGGGAATGTAGCCAAAACGTACAGTGATACTCATATGTCTGAAACAGGCAGTATTGAAGTCGGGCGAATGGCCCGGCTTTTTTATCTGAGAGAATTGAGTTCAATGAAGCTGTCATTCAAAAATGTAGAAAAAGACTTTGCGGGTCTTCATGTCATCGAAAATTTCAGCCGTGAAATGAACGACGGCGAACTGGTTGCCCTGATTGGCCCTTCCGGCTGCGGCAAGTCCACTTTGTTGCATATTGCCGCCGGACTCGAAAAGCCCAGTGGCGGCAGCATGCTGGCCGACGGACTGCCTGTCGGCGGCCCCGATCCCGAACGTACCCTGATGTTCCAGGAAAACGCTCTTTATCCATGGCTGACCCTGGCGCAAAACGTCTCGCTCGCGCTTGAGTTCCAGAAGGTTGACAAGCGCGAGGCGCAAAGGCTGGCGGGTACATGGCTTGAAAAAGTCAATCTGAAGGGCTTTGGCGCCTATTACCCGCATCAGGTGTCTGGCGGAATGCGGCAACGTGTAGCGCTGGCGCGGGCGTTTATCACCAGCCCGAAAGTATTATTGCTGGACGAGCCGTTTGGGGCGCTTGATGCGTTGACGCGAATGACCTTGCAAGACGCCTTGCGCGAACTGATACGCGAAGCGCGCCCGACGGTCTTGCTGGTCACGCATGACGTCGACGAGGCATTGTTCCTGGCCGACCGCATTCTTGTATTCAGCCCGCGTCCAGCGACGGTGCTAAAGGAATTCAGTTTGACACACCGCGAAAAAACACATGATTTATTGGAATTCGCGGCTATGCGCCGCGAGATTTTAGGGCTGCTTGGGATTCACGCTAAACAAGTTGAACTCACCGGGCTACAAGAGGAAATGGCGGCATGAAGGTACTACGTTTATTAATTCCGGCGCTCGCGGCGCTGGCGATGGTCGGTCAGGCTGTGGCGGCCGACAAGTTCAAGGTGGGCTATCTGCGCGTCATGGATGATGCACAGGCGATCGTGGCTTACGAAGGCGGCTTTTACAAGAAACACGGGCTGGACGTCGATCTGGTTGAATTCAGCTCGGGCACTGATCTGATCAAGGCCATTGTTGGCGGTCAGGTCGATACGGGCGTTCTGGGTTTCACCAACGCGGTGTCATGGTCTTCAAAGGGAGCGGATTTAAAGGTTGTTAGCGGCGCGCAAATGGGTTACCACGCGATTGTCGTACGCGAGGATTCAGGCATCAACGATGTTGCCGGCTTGAAAGGACGCACGCTTGCGTCGCAGAAAGAAGGCAGTACGGCCGACGTGGTGTTAAAAGGGGTTGTACTAAAAGACGCCGGGCTCAAGTCTACCGATTTGACGATTATGGGCGTTAGCCCGCAAGTGGCCGTCCAGTCGTTGGTGGGCAAGCGTGTCGATGCAGCGTTCCTGTTCGAGCCGCAGGCGCGCATCGCGCAGTTGATTGCACCCGTAAAACAGATTTATGAAATTGGCGAAGTGTGGCCATTCCCATGCATGGTTGTTATTACTTCCAATAAATCCCTGCAACGTAATAAAGAAGCCGTTTGGAAATCGCTGGATGCGCAGCGCGAGGCCATTGACTTGTTAAAAAACAAGCCCGAGGCGGCTGCCAAACTGATCGCGGGTTATTTCATTGCCGAGCCAACGCTGAAAACGTTGAAGCATGGCGACGTAGCGCGTGAAGACGTTATTCGCGATGCCATTAAAAGCCAGACTTTCGGCGCGCAATTAACTTCTAAAGAGTTGTCGCGGATGCAGGAAATTGCCGATATCATGCAGGTCCAGGGTTCGTTGAAGACCAAAGATGGGGCGGCGTTCCAAGTCAAGAATATTGTCGATCTGGAGTGGCAGGAAGCTCGCAAGCTATAAAATGACGGGCGGAGCGGTCGGCGCTTTGTTTGCGCCGCATCTATCGCACAATCGCCGTTTTTTGTTCCTATAAAAATGGCCGGTATTTACCGGCCGTCTTGTTTTGAAGCGCACATGAGCACCCAGATTCGTCTTACCGGTTATCGCAAAAAACTTGCCATGGCTGTGGCGGTTTTTTCTATTCTATTGTTTTGGCAGATCGCCGCCTGGTTTTTGCCTGCCTTTCTCATGCCTGGCGTGCCGACTGTGCTTGTGCGCTTGTGGAGGGAAATACCGACGGCCGAATTTCATCTTATTTTGTCCGGCAGCCTTACCCGGCTGGGCGTTGGCTACGGCATTGCGCTGTTGTTTGGGATTGGTTTTGGCCTGATCGGCGGGGTGATGTTTTTCTTCCGCGAAGTTCTGAAGTCAGCCATTATTATTTTGCAGTCGATTCCTTCCATTGCTTGGGTGCCGCTGTTTTTGATTCTGATGGGTTTCGGCAATTTGCCGATTATTGTCGTGATTGCGCTGGCTGCGTTTTTCCCGGCAGCGTTATCTGTCATGAATGCCACGGAAAGCGTTTTGCGCGTCCATGTGTCGGTCGCTCGCGTTATGGGCGCAACGCATTGGGACATGCTCAAGCGGGTTTATTTGCCTGCCGTCATGCCAGAGCTGATCACTGGCGCTCAATTGGCTTTTGGCAATGCCTGGCGCGCGTTGATCTCCGCCGAGATGCTGATTGGTTTCGGCCAGGGGCTTGGGCGTTCGTTGGCGTATGCGGGCGAGACGGCCGACATGGTGGGCGTGATGGCGAATATTCTTACGATCGCTATTCTGGCGACTTTGATTGATCAGGCTATTCTGGAGAACCTGAAGCGCCGTTTGTTGCACTATCAGTACGTTTGATTGTTGGAACCATCATGTCGATTCGATTATCGCGGTTTTCAGGCCTGTTTGTTTTGATTGTGCTGGGCAGTGCTGGCGCGACAATGGCGTTTGCCAAGGGGGCTGCGGGGCGTGCACCTCAAGCGGACAGTTTGGTGGTTGGCGTGGATTACGTCGTGCCGCCTTTTATCGCGGGCGCGAAAGTTCGCACGCCAGAAGCCATCGATACGACCTCGGAGACGGTATCGCTGGTAAAACAGATGGCAAGCCAGTGGAAGGCACACCGCTACCTGGCCGTCTTGACGGAAACCAGGGCGCGCGATATTGCTTTTGAGGTCTATCTTGATCAGAACGTGCCCGATTGCCACTGATTGATCTTAGTGCGGCAACTTCCACCAGCTTTGAATACTGGGGCGGCTGGATTGTCGTTCTGTGTATTTGCGAATGTTGGCTGGCACGGTATCGCCGTTGGCGACCAGCCGGTTGAGCATGACGGAAAGGTCGACATCCGCAATTGACCAGGCGCCAAACAGGTTGTTCCCGTCTTTATCGATCAGGGAACCAGCAACTGCCAACAGTTTGTCGCAAGCCCGTTGAGCATTTTTGGATAGGGAATTTGGATTTTTTGTGCCATAAATGATCGACGTCGGCCGTTCTTCGCGCAAGGCGCCCAAGTCGCTGCGGACCCAGGCCTGAATTTGCCGGGCGCGCGCGCGAAGCTGCAGATCCGCCGGGTAGATTGCGGTATGGCCTGGCGCGGGATAAGCGTCTTCCAGATACTCGTCGATCGCACTTGATTCCGCCAGAGAAAAATCCCCCACGACCAATGTGGGGACCCGCGCGGTGAGTGAAAGCCGGGTAAAGTCGCCGCTGTGCTGCTCACCGGTCGTCAGGTTTATCTCTTTCAACTCGAAAGGCAGGTTCTTTTCAACCAGCGCCGCATATGCGGACAGAACATAAGGGCTTGAATGCTGGTGGTTCGTATATAGAACCAGTTGTGAACTCATTCCTATTCTCCAAAAAGATTTGTTGCTGCGGATCGTTGTGGCTTGGGCGCCGATTGCGCACATATTATCCTCTTGCCCGCATGCGAAGAGCGTGGCTGGGCAACCGACATCATGGTTTACCCTTGATTCTGAAGAGGAAGATTACCTATCATCCTTCGTTTCATTGGTGCATTGTGAGACATTCCAAAAAACGAACGCAGTTCAGGAATTATTCAATAGACAGGTGATCGATACTGAGCAACACTTGAATTAAGGGGAGCGCAAGATGGTTGGGCAAGAACTACTCGGTGAGTAAATAAAAATATGAATTATGGTTTCGACTTTAGTTTCGTGACCGAGTTTTGGCCGAGTCTGTTGGAGGGCGCTTGGCTCAGCGTAAAAATGTCGACACTTTCCATAGTGCTGGGCTTTT
>JBDTGB010000273.1:0-1853 GCA_039937635.1 Burkholderiaceae bacterium
TGTGGCGCAAGAGCGCGCTGTTGGCAAGCGGGTTGCGCGTGATTCCGCGTTCGTTCGTGAAAACGTCAATGTGCTGGCTTCCAGAGTGGGCGATTTGCAGGCGACACTTATTGCCATGAATGGCCTAAGCAAGCGGGTCGCCGAAACCGCCGGTGTGTCATATACCGACCCCGAGATTCATGCCAGCCTTGAACAGACGGCTTTGCCCACTATGGATCATATCGCCGAGGAACAAGGGGAACGGTTGTCGATCGAAGGCCTGGGCCGCCGGATTGATTGGCTTGGTCAGCGGATTGCCCGGCAAAAAGACACGTTCGCTATGCTTGATTTGGCGCTTACTAAACGGACAGGCATCGAAGCAAGCTTGCCCACCTTTACTCCGGTGCGCCATTTTTCCGTGGGCTCATCGTTTGGCCGGCGGCGCAATCCAGTAACGGGCCGTTATACGATGCACAAGGGGATCGACTTCGCCGCTCCCATGGGGGCCCAAATTCGCGCGGCGTCGGGTGGCATTGTTACGCAAGCCGGTTATCGCAAGGGTTATGGGAAAATGATTGATATCGACCACGGCAACGGCTTGGTGACACGCTACGCGCACGCGTCGACTCTTAAAGCCAAACCCGGCGATTTGATCGAAAAGGGGCAAGAGATTGCGCGGGTCGGTTCGACCGGCCGTTCGACGGGCTCTCATTTGCATTTTGAGGTGCGCATGGCTGGTCATCCGCTGGACCCCGCCTTGTTTTTATCCGGGGCGGCGCCATGGCGGGAACAGATAGCTGACGCATCGAGCCGCGTTAAAGTCATCCTGCCTCAGGTGCGTTAAACTGTCTCGTTTCCCTGCGTTTTTCCTGCGGTTTTTTCCGCCAACTTCAAAAATCTGTATGGGGCTTGCATATATATAGTGCGGCATAGTTGAAGCGCCCACGTAAGATCGCAAGCTTGCATCGACGGCATAATAATGGTTTCTCTGATAAAAAAGCTTATTGGTAGTCGCAACGACAGGTTGCTTAAGCAATATCAAAAACAGGTGGCGCAAATCAATGCGCTCGAAGCCAGCGTGGTGGCGCTGACAGATGAGCAGCTTAAATCCAAGACGAACGAATTTCGTCAACGGTTTCAAAAAGGGGAATCGCTGGACGATTTACTGCCGGAAGCTTTTGCCGTGGTGCGTGAAACCAGCAAGCGCGTCTTTGGCATGCGTCACTTCGACGTCCAAATGATAGGCGCTATTTCGCTTCACGACGGTCAGATTTCCGAAATGCGCACAGGTGAAGGCAAAACACTGATGGCGACGTTGGCGGTTTACCTGAATGCGCTATCGGGCGCTGGCGTGCATGTGGTGACGGTTAATGATTACTTGGCGCGCCGCGATGCTGAATGGATGGGGCGCTTGTACAACTTTTTGGGCATGACGGTCGGAGTCGTTGTTCCGCAGCAAGAAAACGAAGAAAAAAAGGCGGCCTATGCGGCTGACATTACGTACGGGACCAACAACGAGTACGGATTCGACTATTTGCGCGACAACATGGAATATCGCGCCGAAGATCGCCGCCAGCGCGGTCTGAAGTACGCCATCGTCGATGAGGTCGATTCGATTCTGATTGACGAAGCGCGCACGCCGCTCATCATTTCGGGCCAGGCCGAAGACAACACTGATCTTTACGTACGCATGAATGCGGTTCCGCCGTTATTGACCCGTATGGCCTCCGAGCCTAAATCGCAAGAACCTGAACCCGACGGCGACTTTTGGGTCGACGAAAAAGGTCAACAGGTTCATTTGTCAGACGCCGGGCATGAACATTCGGAAGAAATTCTGGCGCGCCTTAAAATCCTGCCGGAAGGGGAATCGTTAT
>JBDTGB010000274.1:0-1563 GCA_039937635.1 Burkholderiaceae bacterium
GTCGCCGACGGCTCCAGAGGGCCCGACAAGAGATCGCCGGCATTAACGATCATTTCAATATCGCCCATTCCACGTATGGCGGCAAGAACGGCCTTTAACGCCCAGATGTTGCCATGAATATCGGATATAACCGCAAAACGCCGCATGTTCGGCTCCTGTTCCTAAGGTTTTCTAAAATCGTTCGCTATCCATTCCGTAGCACTTCGCATAGTAAGCTTGAAATTCGGCGCCACGCGGATTTGCGCTAGTTGTTCGCCCGATTCGTCGCAGGCGCTCAATAAGGCGTAGGGATCGTCTTCATCGGGAACGATGTCCAGTTTGATGTTCAACCGGCCCGATTCGCAAGTGACTTTCAAGCTCTTATGCAGCAAAGCATGCAACTGCTGCTCGTGCCGGCGCAGGACTTCGGATGCAGTTTTGACCAGCGTATAAAACGCCGGAGAATCAAGCGGCTTGGGATTCTTTTTGTCGCGACCCATGGTCCATGGGCCAACCAGCGCTGGTTCGGCTTCGCCGTCTTTGGTCATCTCCACAGCCCAACCATCGCCATCCTCGTTTTTGATAACGCGAGCCACCCATCCATCGTCGCACCACAGGCGCGGCTCTTGTGTTTTGGCAGCCTGATCGCCTGCTTCGCCGGGAACATCAGGGCTTGAAAAAGAAATATCGTTCACTACGATATGGCTCCAGTTAAACTCACTGCCGGAAAAGCCGACAACGAATCATTTTACAAACTACAGATATTGCCCGCATCGTTACGCGCATGAATACGACCCGCTCACCCATTTTCACGCGATCTCTGACTTTGCTTGGCCGGGTCCTTAGCTTCAGCATGATCTGGAGCTCGGCATTCATTGTCGGGAAAGTCGGCCTGCGCTACACGGATCCGTTTACTTTGCTGACGGCGCGCTTCCTGATTGCCGCCCTGCTGCTGCTCCCCATTTGTATGGCGCCCGGCCAGCGCCGCGCATTTTTCGACCATACGCTAATTCGCGACGCCTCGCTTTTAGGCCTGATGAACAACGCCCTATATCTGGGGCTAACCTTCACCGCGCTGCGCTTCATTTCGGCCGATTTGGTTGTCATTATCGTCAGTTGCGCGCCCTTCGCGACCTCCGCCATCGCCGGAGCTTTGGGTATGGAGAAGATTAGCCTGCGCGCGATTGCAGGAATAGCCATCGGTTTTTGCGGCGTGCTGATTATTACTCTGTCGAGACCTGTTGGAACGGTCGACCCACTGGGAGTCTTGCTGGCTATCCTTGGCACCGTCTCATTTGCCATGGCCACTGTCTTTTACCGAAACAAGGCGGCACTGCACGCGCCGCAGCAGGTGAACTTCTGGCAGTCCATCGTCGCCGGTGTGCTGTTGCTACCTTTGGCGATGGCCAATGCGCCCTCCTCCTCAAGCCCGGACCACTACCTGCCGATCGTCGCCAGCGTGCTCTATCTGGCAATCGTGGTGACAATCTGCGGCATGTGGATGTGGCTTTATTTGATCCGCCAAATGGGGGCAACCGCCGCGTCCACCTGCCATCTGGCCAATCCAGTCTGCGGGCTGTTGCT
>JBDTGB010000275.1:0-3857 GCA_039937635.1 Burkholderiaceae bacterium
TGCCCAAGACGACTGTGCGGGCCGCTTTAAGCGTGCCTGCGGCGGTCATCATCATGGGGAACAGGCGACCATACTGGTTTGCGGCCAGCAGTACCGCTTTGTAGCCCGCCAGATTAGCTTGCGAAGACAGCACGTCCAGGCTTTGCGCGCGTGTAATGCGAGGCGCTGCCTCGAGCGCAAACGCCGTTAATTCGGCGCTGGCCATCGCGGCAAGCCCCTCCCGGTCGAAAGGATCAAGCATACCCACTAAAATGGTCTTGGGTTTTATTTGCCGGCGCTCGGCTTCGTTGGGTGCGCGAACCTTTAAAATGATGTCGGCGGCGAAGGCCTGGATGGCATTGCCGATGGTGGCGCCCGCTTGGGCATAGGCCTGATTAGTAAAATGAGCGGCCACGCCAGCGTCTTGTTCAACCGTGACGGTGTGACCACCCGCAATGTATTTTTTTACGGTGTCGGGTGTTGCGGCAACGCGTGTTTCACCGGCCAGGCTTTCGCGTGGAATTCCTATATGCATAGTTTGTCACTCGCCTTCCATCGTTACTTTTAATGGTGGTTACTATAACCGAACTTGTTTACATCCCATCTACATTTGCGGGGATAATTCCATCGGCTTGATTTGTTTAAGAATTGTGTCCGATGAGGAGCATAGATAGCCAGATATGACATGTTGTAAGGCTTTTGCCGGATAAATGACGGAAGTCTGAAAAATCAGCACTAGTTAGGTTAGCATTCAATCTATTGACATTGTGTGGCGCCAGGGAAATTGCTCTGGCTTTTGAGGCAGGAAATGAAAGTTTGGTTTAAACGGATTTCTTTTGGCGTGGTGGTTGCGGTAATTGTGGCGTTGGTGGGGCTTGCGATTTTTTTGTTGACGTTTGACCCGAATGCGTACAAAAGCAAGCTGGAAGAAATCGTATATAACCGTTATCACCGTACGCTGGCGATAGAGGGCGATATTCAATTGTCCCTGTTTCCGCGCATTGGTCTGTCGGTTCAGGGCGTGTCGCTATCCGATCGCGACAGCCGCAGCACGTTTGCTTCGGTGGACAGCGCGCGTTTTGCGGTGGCCATCTGGCCCTTGCTCTCCAACCGCCTGGTGGTCGATCATGTGGCGGTTGCGGGATTCAAGGCTTGGGTCATTCGCGATAAATTGGGCGAATTCAATTTTCATGATTTGACTGAAAGCCGTTCGCCCTGGCTGGATCTCCCTGTGGTGGGCGATTCCGGATTGGGGTCTATTCACGCGCCAAAGGTTGCCGATTCGTCTTCCAAGCCGGCGACATTGCCGGCGGTGCTGAAAAATCACGAAGCCTCGCGCGCGGATTTTCAGATTGATATTGCCGGCCTGGATTTGAAGAACGGAGAGATTCATCTTTACGATGCGGTCACGGGCTCGGTGGCGCGTATTGAAAAACTGATTGTGAATACGGGCCGCATGACGTTCGATCAACCGTTCGATGTCACCGTGAAAGGCCGCCTGTTCGGCGAGCACCCGGTTGCGGATGCCAATATAGAGGGCCAGGCGCTGGTCAAGATGAGCCCCGAACAAAAAAACTATTCCGCGCAAAAACTGAACGTTCAGGTGACGGGGCGTTTGGGCCCACTGCAGGCCAAGACCGTCTCGTTAAAAGGCAATCTGGCCTATAGCGCCTATTCCCGAATGTTTGGCGCAAGCAATCTGGAATTGCTTGTGCAAGGCGGCGTCGATGGCGTCGAACCCATCAAAAATCTGGATGCCAATTTATCCGTGCGCCAGCTTAAAGCTGACCAGAGCCGGGCCGAGCTCAATCTTGATAAGTTGTCTTTGCGCGCCAAGGGCGATTTACCCAATCAAAATTTTGACGTGGCGTTCGACGCGCCCAGCATTGCCGTTTCGCCCGATGCGGCCAAGAGCGACGTCGTCTCCGGTACGGTCAAGCTTACGGGTCTAAGCGTGCTGGGCGTGACGCTGGGCTTGCGCGGCCTTGATGGCAACGCGCAAAGCCTGACCCTGAAAGAGTTGAAAGTGGAGGGCAACCTGAAACAAGGCGATCGCCTGATCCAGTTGAACGCGTCTTCCCCAGCAAACTGGGACACTGTCGAGGACAAAGGCGCCCTTACGGCCATTAAGGGCGACGTGAAAATTGAAGCGCCCGCCATGCGCAAGGGCAGTTTCGAGTTTCCACTGATTGGAAGCATGCACGCTGATTTGAAAAAAGATCAGCTTACAAGTGAAATCAATGCCGTGTTAAATGGCAGCAAGCTTGACTTCACCGTGGCGGCGACTCATCTGCGCGATCCAAATGTTGTGTTTAATCTGGATGCGGATTCTCTGGACTTTAATAGGTTGTTTCCTCCTACAGAAGTCAAAGCGCCTGCGCCTGCCGATGCCAAAAAGCCCACCGACAAAGCGCCCGCCGAGGCGCCAAAGGCATCCGCTGACGCGGCAAAAACGCCCGCCGACACGGCGAAGGCAACGGCCGGTGCGGCGAAAGCGCCTGTGGTGACGGCGAAAGCCGCTGCCTCGAAAGTGGCGGCTGCGAATGCGCCGGCCGCCAAGCCCATTGCGGACCAGCCTATCGACTTATCCGCGCTTAACTCCATGAACCTGACGGGCGAGATAAAGGTGGGAGCCGTGAAAATGCGCCACTTCGAGGCAAAGGATTTCAACGCCTCGGTGCGCGCGTTCAACGGCAAGCTTGATGTCTCGAAGGTTTCGGCCAACTTGTATGGCGGCAAGCTGGCGGGGAATTTAAGGGCGGATGCCCACAATGCAATGGCGCTGAAATTCGCGCTTGACGGTGTTTCGGTGGCCGATTTGCTCAAGGGCATGCAATACGATGATCGGCTGGCGGGAGTGGGCAACGTACATGCCGATCTGAGCGCTCAGGGGGCGAATCAGACGGCACTGAAAGCCGCTTTGAAGGGCTCGGTGCAGGTGCGCGTGCGCGACGGGTCCATCAAGGGCATTGGCATCGAGCAAACCATGAAAGAGGTAGCTGTTGCCGCGCGTAGCGTGCTGACCGGCCAGTTGCCCGATGTCGCGAACAAGTTTGATCTGGGCCGCCAAACGGCGTTTTCTTTGCTTGACGCCGATGTCGTATTCGATCAGGGTAAAGGCACGCTTAAAAAGCTGAGCATCGTTGCCCCCATGCTGCGAATTTCGGAAGGTTCGCCGGGTTTGATTGATTTGGTAGGCGAAAAGCTTGACGTCCTGGTTAAAGTCCAAATTGTCAATCCTGTCGCGGGACAGGCGGATAAGGATCTTGCGGCCTTAAAGGGGGTCACCGTGCCGGTGCTGATTTCGGGCCCGTTTAGTGCGCCGGGCTATCAGGTTCAATGGAAGGATGTTGGCGGCCACCTGGTCAAGCAGGCCGTCCAAGATGGGTTGCTTGATTTATTATCAGGCAAGGCGGCCAAATTTGTCGACCCTGTGCCGGCGATTATTGCGCCCCAGCCGGGACCAACGACGTCGACGGGTTCTGTTAAAAGTATTGGCAACGCATTAAAAGGACTACTTGGTAAATGACATCCGTATTGCATTATTTTCCGATCGCGTCGTGCCCTGGCGTCGATAAATCCGAGGCGGCCGCTTACGATAAACAATGGCTGGTGGTCGATGCGGCTGGCCGTTGGCTGACCCCGAAAGACAATCCAAAGCTTGCGGACGTCAAAGTCGACGTTCTTTTCGGTTATCTGGTCATGCGCGCGCCGGGCATGCTGCGCATGGATCTTCCGCTGGATGTGCTTGAAGACGACGATAGCGTGCGTCGTCAAGCCACGGTGGGCAAACAGCGCTTTGATGTTGTCGATGAAGGCGACTTGGCCGCCGCGTGGCTATCCAACTTCCTGGGGGCGCCAAGTCGCTTGGCCAAGGT
>JBDTGB010000276.1:0-3432 GCA_039937635.1 Burkholderiaceae bacterium
CCCTCGGCGAAGACAATACGCGACTTGCTGCCATCGCGCACCATGCCTTTGGCTATGGAAAAGAGCGGTTTCATGAACGCACCGGAACGATACACAAACTGCTTCAATTGGGCGACATAGCCATCGAAGTCGGCAATAGGCCGCGCGGCAACGCCATCTTCCATAGCGGCTTTGGCAACCGCCGGCGCGATGCGCACGATCAGCCGCGGATCGAATGGCTTGGGAATAAAGTACTCGCGACCGAATGCGACGCCGTAAGCGCCATAAGCGGCGGCGACGATATCGTTTTGCTCTTCTTGGGCAAGCTGGCAAATCGCCAGAACGGCGGCCTTTTCCATACCGCGCGTAATCGTGCTCGCGCCGACGTCGAGCGCGCCGCGAAAAATGTACGGGAAACACAAAACGTTGTTGACTTGATTCGGATAATCGGAGCGGCCGGTCGCCATGACGATGTCGTCGCGCACCGCGTGCGCCGCCTCGGGGAGGATCTCAGGATTTGGATTGGCCAGCGCCAAAATAAGCGGCCTTGGCGCCATTTTCGACACCATCTCGGGCTTGAGCACATTGCCGGCGGACAACCCCAAAAATACATCGGCGCCGCCGATGATGTCATTCAAAGTACGCGCCTCTGTCACTTGGGCAAACCGCTCTTTATCGGGGTCCATCAGAGCGAGGCGGCCCTTGTAAACCACACCCTCGATATCCGAGACCCAAACATGTTCGATCGGCAGGCCGAGATCAACCATCAAATCAAGGCACGACAGTGCAGCGGCCCCCGCCCCCGACACGGCGACTTTTACCTCGTCGATCTTTTTTCCAACCACTTTCAAACCGCTGATCAGCGCAGACGAAACGCAAATTGCCGTGCCGTGCTGGTCATCGTGAAAAACCGGGATATTCATGCGCTTGCGCAATTTGCGCTCGACAATAAAACATTCGGGCGCTTTTATATCTTCAAGATTGATGCCGCCGAAAGTGGGCTCCAGGCCCGCGATAATCTCAACCAGCTTATCGGGATCGGTTTCGTTGATTTCAATATCGAAAACATCAATGTCGGCGAACTTCTTGAATAAGACGGCTTTGCCTTCCATGACCGGCTTGGCCGCCAGCGCGCCTATGTTGCCCAACCCCAGCACGGCTGTTCCGTTGGTAATGACTCCGACAAGATTGCCCCGCGCGGTGTAGCGGTAAGCCAGTTTGGGATCGGAGACGATTTCTTCGCAAGCGGCCGCCACCCCGGGCGTATAGGCCAGCCCAAGGTCGCGCTGATTAGAAAGCTGCTTGGTCGGGGTGACAGCGATTTTGCCGGGACGCCCATGTTCATGATACTCAAGCGCCGCTTTACGAAAATTGTCTTCCATATTGACTCAAAATGATCTGAAGTGAAATAGGCTGTCATTCTAGTCCCTGTAACGGAAGTTTAGAAATGAGCCGGCAAACGCAGATAAAGATGAGCGGCGAACCTTACAAATCCTGGCCCGGATGCGGAAAGACCCCCGACGGATCGAACAAAGCCTTGACCCGGGTATCCAGATCGGCGGGCGCCAACCACGATTTGTCTTCGGCTCGCTTGCAGGCAAGATAGTCGGGTTCGGCCAAAGCGTATGGTTGCGCCTGAGTTTGCTCGTTGATGACCAGCCATTCGACCCAGACCAGATCGCCCCCGTGTCCCAGAAGAAGGTGCGCCAAATTGACCGTTTTCCCAGCGCAAGGCAATAGCGCGTCAAGGCGATAACGCGCCGGCCAGCAAGCCGACTCACGGCAGGCCTGCGCGTCAGCCTGATTCGCCAGTTCGTGCAAAGCCGAGACCGATCGACGCAGAGAAAGACTGTCGAGGGGTTTCTGGTTGTGCTCGCCAAACGGCCCCAGATTGGCGCGGGTGCCGTCGGCCAGTAAAACAGAGGCGTGCACCAGTCCCGACTTAAACGTTTCGCCGCTTGGCCAATCGCATAGCGTGCGATCGGCCAGCCAGGCAGCCACTGTTATATGACAGGGCAAATCGGCAAACTGGTGCAGACCAGCCACCTCAAGCTGGCCCAACAGGCACCCCGGCTGCACGTACCACTGCGTGCTGCCTTCCTCAAGCCGCTGGCACTTGGCCATATCGATTCCCGGTTCGACCCAAAGAACTGCCTGATTGCCCAATTGCGACGCATGGGGAACGCCATCAAGCGCCAAGATAACGTTGTATTCAGCGCAAAGAGCCCGGGCATGCTGCACATCTTCGGTGTTTTTAGGGACAAGACGAGCGCTGCCGACACCATCATTAAGACCAAAATCAAACAAGCTGCCCATGACCGTGCGGCGCATTCGCTGGCAGAAGCTTTCCCATGGCGTGGGCGCTGAGCGGCGCCCCATCAGGAAAGCGCGGCGGGACAAAGACTCCATATATTGATTCCTTTTGCGTCGGCTCTTTTGCGCCGGCTTTAAATGGCTTCGCCGCCAGGGGCGACTCGCTCTACAATTAGACCTTTTGCCCGAGAAAGCGAACCCATGCCTTGTCTTGCCAAGCGTACCGAACAAATCATGCCATTTTACGCTGTGGAAATATTCAAACAAGCCAGCATCCTTAACGCGCAAGGCCGAGACATTATCAGCTTGGGAATCGGCGAGCCTGATTTCACGGCGCCGGCGCCGGTGATCGCTACGCTTAATCGCGCCGCCCAGGCGGGCTTAAGCGGGTACAGCCCGCCAGCGGGACTCCCATTGCTGCGCGAGGCTATCGCGCATTACTACGAAACACATTTTTCAGCTCGCGTCGAACCAAGCCGGGTCGTGGTGACGGCCGGGGCGTCAAGCGCGCTGTTGCTGGTCAGCATGGCGTTGATCAATCCAGGCGACGAAATCCTGCTGCCGGATCCATCGTATCCGGCGAACCAAAACTTTATCACTGCGGCGGGGGGTATTCCGCGGCTTATTCCCTGCCCCGCCGAGCAGCGCTTCCAGCTGAACGCCGCCGACGTGCGTGCCCACTGGGGTCCGGCAACCCGCGGTGTGCTGATTGCATCGCCCAGCAATCCAACCGGCACAACCATCGCACGGGCTGATCTGAAAGCCCTGATCGCAGAGGTCCGTCGGCGCGGTGGTTTCATAATAATGGACGAGATTTACCTGGGGCTGTATTACGACAAGGCTCCTCAAAGCGCTCTGACGCTTGATGATAATGTGGTCATCGTGAACAGTTTCTCGAAGTATTTTCACATGACCGGCTGGCGCCTGGGCTGGCTGATCGCGCCCTCGACCATGGTGCCCGCTATTGAAAAGCTGGCGGCCAGTCTGGCCATCTGCGCACCCACATTAGCCCAGCATGCGGCTTTGACGTGCTTTGAACCCGACGTAATGCGCATCTACGAAAACCGGCGCTTATCGTTCAAGCAGCGGCTCGATTATCTATTGCCCGAATTCGAGCGGCTGGGTTTGCGTGTGCCGGTT
>JBDTGB010000277.1:0-5872 GCA_039937635.1 Burkholderiaceae bacterium
GCGGATGGTCCAGCGGTGTGACAGTGGCGGTAGCCACTTCAGTAACGATTCCTTCGGGCGTATTGCAAGTCGCCAACGGCGCCACGTCGCCATTGATTACTGTGCTCCCGGCTGATGCCAAGGCGGATTTGCTGTTCCGCACCACCGCGTCGGATGCTTTGCAGGGCGTCGTGGCGGCTCAGCTTATCAATGGCGAGATCATTAAGGACTACAAGTTCAAATCCGTATCGACCATATATATCAACAACCCGTATGGCCAGGGCTTGTCGAATTCCTTTGCGAAGTCGTTCGAGCATCGCGGCGGCAAGGTGTTTGCCCAGGTACCGCACCCTGAACAAGTTCAGCCCACTTATAAATCAGAACTGGCCCTCGCGCTCAAGAATAAGCCCGATCTGCTGCTGGCCGCCAGCTATCCGTCGCATACCGCTGTATTCCTTAAGGAATCGCGCGATATTTTCAATTTTACCAGTTGGGAATTGACCGACGGCAATGCGTCGCTGGACGTATTGACCGCCGTGGGCGAAAAGAGCATGGATGGAAAGATGGGCACCGCGCCGGGCGAAGACACGACGACGGCGGCCTACAAGGATTTCGCGAAGAACTTCCTGGCAGCCTACAAGTACGATCACATACCGCCCTTCACCGCTTCCACGTACGACGCCGCTATGACTATCGGCCTGGCGCTGGCCAAGGTCATCGCCAACGGTGAAACCAATGCAAGCAAAATTACCGGGGCGGCGTTGCGCGATCAGCTTCGAGTCGTGTCCAACCCTCCCGGCGATGAAATGGAAGGGGGCGACCAAGGGCGCATCACCGAGATGCTGAAAATGATCAAGGCGGGGAAGAAGATCAACTATACGGGGGCTGCGGGTCCGTGCGATTTTGACAAAGATGGCGACGTCATCACCCCGATCAATGTATGGAAGTTTAGCGGCGGCAAGATCGAGACTGTAAAGACGATGCCTGCTGCGGGAATTCCGAAAATATAAACAGGAAACCGCGCCGCATTCATTGCAGTGATGCATGCGGCGCTTTTACTCAATTCCCTTTCGTGCGAGAGGGAATTTTATTTCAGCCCAGGCCGGGGCTTTTTCAGAAAATCGGACACCCTCTTTTCTTCTTTCAGAATCCCTTCCGGGCGATACAGCACAATCAGCGCTAACAGCAAGCCCACGAACATCCACCGTAGAAAAGCGGTTCGTCTGGCTATTTCGGGAGCAATCGTGCTTAAGCTGGATTGAAGCGCGTCGGTGACAAACCCGGTGCCGCTCCAGACGCCCCAGATCACAAAGGCTCCGAGAATGGCGCCCTTGTTGTTGCCACTACCTCCCAGCATAAGCATGACCCAAATGATGAAGGTGCCAAATAGCGGTTCGAAGTGGCTGTAGTCGATGGTGACCATGTACGGCGCATAAACGGCGCCGCCTATGCCCATTATCACCGCGCCCAGCACGAATGATTGCACCCGCAAAGACGTGATGTGCTTGCCATTCATGGCGGCGGATAATTCTTCGTCGCGCACGGCGCGCAGCGCCCTTCCCCACGGCGAGCGCACCGCGGTTTCCAGCACAAGGTAAATAATTGCCAGGGTGACGACCGTGATGACCAGATAAAGGTAGACATAGTTTCGCGGCTGTAGCGGCGCGATCGCTGTGGCGATCCAGCCGGGCAGCCAACTGCATGCGGGGTGGTCGAACACACAGGAAAGCGGCTGCGGAATGCCGCTTAGAGGTTGAGGCCCGTTGGCAAGCCAGCGTTCATTCTGAAAGATGAGCCGAATAATTTCCGCAATGCCCAGAGTGGCAATCGCAAGGAAGTCGGTTCGCAAGCGCAGCACCGGCAAGGCAATCAGAAAGCCTACCACCCCCGACACAACGCCTGCGGCGATCATGCCTACAAGAAACGGCGCGTGCAAGCCGAATAATTGTTGCGCATATTGCACCATGAGCCCGCTGGGAGGAGCCGTGATGAAAAGCGCGGTGGTGAAGGCGCCCACAGCGAAGAAACCCGCAATTCCGAAGTCCAGATGACCGTTATAGCCCCATTGCGAGTTCAGACCAAGGCTGAGAATCGCATAGATCGAGGCCATGATGGAGAATGACACGAAGTAATCAAGCCATTCGGGAAACAGCGCCACCACGGCAAACGAAGCAATGACGCCAAGGGCCAGCCCCGCCGGAATACGCCACAGCCAGCGAAGACGAAGCACGGCAAACGCAAGCAGCGTAAGCGGAATGATGAGAAAAATTGCCTTGAGAATGGCGACCTGATCCATAGAATCTTCCTTCTCTTATTTATCGGCGAAAAGTCCTTGGGGGCGCACCACCAGGGCAAGGACCATTAACGCAAACGCAACGGCGGGTCCGTAGGCGGGACTCATGAATGAAGACGTCACTTGCATTGCCACCCCGATAACGATTGCGCCAACGAGGGCGCCGAAAGTGTTGCCGATGCTACCCAGAATCACGGCCGCGAACATGGGCAAAAGCAAGGTAAAACCCATATCCGGACGTAACTGCGAGGCAAGCGCAAACATGACCCCACCGGCCGCTGCCAGACCGCCGCTGATGAGCCAGGTCCAGGCGATGACGCGTTCGGTGTCGATTCCGCGAATCTGGGCCAGATCGGGATTATCGGCTGTCGCCCGCATGGCTTTGCCGATGCGGGTTTTGGCCAATAACAGGTAGAGCAGGATAACCAGCACCACCGCCAGGCCCAGCACGAATAGCTGATCCGCCTGCACGCGAATTCCCCAAGGAAGGTTTAGAGCCGGATTGGCGCGTCCCACATAGTAGAAGTGGAAATCCGACCCCCACACCAGATAAATAAGACTGCGCAGGAAAAAAGCCATGCCCAGCGAGGCCATGGCAAATAGCACCAGCGGGGACTTGCCTCGCCGCAGGCGGCGATACAGCGATCGGTCAACCAGCCATCCCACAACCCCCGTCACCGGCATCGCGACCAATAGGCCCGCCAGCAATTCCCATCCGAACGAAAAACCCCAGATCGGCGCGCTTTGCGGAATGACCTGAACAACCGCAAAGGTGACATAGGCGCCGATGGTGACGAGTTCGCCGTGGGCAAAGTTGGGAAACTTCAATACGCCGTAGCACAGAGTTAGTCCGACTCCTCCAAGCGCAAGGATGCCGCCCAGCATAATGCCCCAAACGGTCAGGGAGAGCAGTTGCTCCACTCCGGCGCCGGCTGCCAGTCCAATCAGCCATGCCGCGATCAGGACAATTAACAGCCCAATACCCATGGCCATTCGGCTTTGGAGTGCCGCTTTCATGCGCGCACGCCGCTGCGAAACACCGGTGGGCGTCGTATTTGGCAGTGTTGTATCGGCAAGGGGATTCATCATGGATAACTCATCCTCCGAGATAGAGGCGTCCGACGTTTGGATCGTCGAGCAGTTCCTGGCCGGTCCCTTCCTGGCGGTTTTCGCCGCTTGCCAGCACGTACCCGCGGTGAGCCATTCGCAATGACTGCTTCGCGTTTTGCTCGACCATCATGACGGCGATACCGATTTTATTGATGCGTGCGACGTGATCAAATATTTCGTCGACCAGCTTTGGCGACAGCGCCGCTGTGGGTTCATCCAATAACAGCAATTTCGGCTTGATCATCAGAGCGCTGCCCATTGCCACCATTTGGCGTTCGCCGCCCGACATTTTTCCCACGAGCTGCCGGCGCCGTTCTTTCAGCCGCGGAAACATGTCGTAAACCTGCTCTTTACACTCTTCCATGGCGCCATTTTGGAGCGCGAACGCGCCCATCTCAAGGTTTTCCTCGACTGAAAGACTGGTGAACACGTTGGAAACTTGCGGCACATAGCACATGCCGAGTTTGACGATCTGGTGCGGGGCTAGTTGTGAAATTTCGTGGCCGTCGAAAGTGATGTGGCCCTCGCGTGGATGAAGCAAACCGAAAACGGCCTTCATCAGAGTCGATTTACCCGCCCCGTTGGGGCCGATGATGGCCACGATTTCGTTTTCGTCGATGGACATCGAAACTTGTCGCAACACTTCCGAATCACCGTAGCCGCCGGTTATTTTGTCAATTTTCAACAGCGGCATATTGCCCCCCAAGATACGCCTCAAGCACGCTTTGGTTGTCACGAACCTCGTCCGGCGTGCCCTCGATCAGCTTACGCCCTTCGCTCATGACGATGACCGGATCGCATAAGCTCATGACCATATTCATATCGTGTTCAATCAGCAGAAATGTGATGCCGCGTTCGCGCGCCAGATACTGGATATTGGCGACAAGGCTTTTGAGCAGTGTGCGATTGACGCCGGCCGCCGGCTCGTCGAGCAGCACCAGTTCCGGGTCGACCATAAGGGTGCGCCCGAGTTCCAGCAGTTTTTTCTGGCCGCCCGAAAGATTACCCGCGTATTCGTCCTGAACGTGCGTAAGTTCAAGGTATTCAAGGACTTCCAGCGCCTTGTCCCGATTTTTCTCTTCTTGCCGGCAAACTTCGCTGCGGCGAAACCAGTTATTCCAGACACGCTCGCCGAGCTGATTTGTCGGCACGAGCATCAGGTTTTCGAGCACGCTCATGCTGCCGTGTTCACGGGGGATCTGAAATGTGCGGCAAAGTTTTCGTTCGAATATTTGATCGGGCCGAAAGCCAGTAATGTCCGCGCCGCGAAACAGGATTCGGCCCGAGTCCGGGGGGATAAAGCCAGTGATTATATTAAAAGCCGTGGTTTTGCCCGCGCCATTGGGACCGATCAGTCCGGTGATGGCGCCGCGTCGCACAGAAAATGAACAGCGATCAACCGCACGTAAACCGTCAAAATTTTTTGCTATATCCTGCACGTCGAGAAGAGCTTCTCCTTGATTCTCGTCGGCGACAGCCGCCGGATCCAGGTTCAATTGTTTTACCATAGTTAGCGAACCGTCTCCTGTGTACTTCAAGCACTCCGTCCAGCGGCCAGTGCCTGGCTCTTTGTAAATCTTACCATAGTAGTTTCGGGCACAGTCGGAATAAACAATGCTTTGAAAACGATGGTTTACCCTTTATTTTTCTTGCTTTTAGCCGATGCGTTTCGTTGTGGGGGCGGGCTGCGGCTTTACCCGAAGCGCCCACACCACGCCCGCAATCATGAACGCAATGCCAAGCAGTGTCAGCGGTTCAGGAATCTTGCCGCGCAATAGAAATGCGTACGCCAGTGCCGCCAGGGTTTCGAATATGATCAACTTGCCAACGATTGTGGTTGGCAGGCGCTGGCTGGCTTCATTCCAGAATAATGTTCCCAGCCAGGAAGCAAACAGTCCGATGATCAACATCAGGACGATGAAGAAGTCGGGTCTAGGTCCGAAAGGCATGACGAAATTGCTTTGGCCCACCGCCATGCCGCCCCATAGCAAGGCATATCCGACTAAAGCCAGCGGTAGCGTCGCAACGCCTTGAGCCGTTGCCCAGGTCCGTGCGTTATGGTCCGAGTGACCGCGCAGCCAATCCGCGTTGCGCAAGGCATACCAGGCCCAGCAGACAACGGCCCCCAGGGCAAATAACGCGCCGCTGGCGTAGCGCATCAGGTCAACGTGCGCGCTATGCCGCAGCACTTCAAGTTCGACCCGATTCACGCAATAAATGCCGATGACGATTAATAGTAATGAGGGAGCCAGCCGCCGCCAGGACAGTCGCCCGTCCCGCTTCGCATTGCGCTGGTTGGCAACTAACGAGATCACCACCGGCAATGTGCCGATGATCATGGTTGGCAAGGGCCCGCCCGCGCGCTGGATGGCGCTTGCCAGACAAAGGTAGTACAACAAATTGCCAATGGCGGCCAGTTTCAGCACTTCCAGCCAGTCGGCTCGACCAAGTTGACGCAGTTTCGCCCGGTCTAGCCACGCCAAAGGCACA
>JBDTGB010000278.1:0-3784 GCA_039937635.1 Burkholderiaceae bacterium
ACCCCTAGTAAAGATACTTCAATGTGCAAATCAGTCCCCGCCAGAGGGTGATTGAAATCGAAAAGCGCCCACGTGTCGCCCAGTTCTTTAAGCACACCGGAATAACGTACACCGTTTGGCGCCGAAAACTCGACCAAATCGCCAGGATCAAAATGGGTATTGAGCGCGGTATTTTCGACCAGCATCGCCATGGTTACTCGTTGCAAAAGGTCGGGATTGCGTTCACCGTAAGCCTGCGCCGCAGGCAGCTCGACACTGAAACGAGTGCCCTCTTCGCGCCCCACCAGAGCCTCTTCCATACCCGGAGCCCACTGCCCTCCGCCAAGCTGCAACGTGGCGGGATGGCCTCCAAACGTGTCGATAAAGACTGAGCCAGACCCAGGCCCCGAGGCCAGATCAATGCGGTAATGCAAGGTTAAATAAGAGTCGGGCCGGACAAAAGCATTCACTAAGTCAGAAGTCGAGGTCAAAATCTGTCACCGTAGAGGATCGTTGCTATTGACCCTATTTTAGAGCCTCTTATGACATTTCACACGGCCTCGCCAAATCCCGAGCGCCCACGCGAACGATTGCTCGCCCACGGCGCGCATGTCCTGACATCCCCAGAGCTTCTGGCCATTATTTTGCGCACGGGGACCAAAGGCTGTTCCGCCGTATCCCTGGGCCATAAACTCATCGCCCAATTCAAGGGTTTGCGCGGCCTGTTGGCGGCCGACGCGCAAACCCTGCTGACCATTAAAGGCCTGGGGGTCGCAAAAACATGCGAATTGCTGGCCATCAACGAACTAAACCGGCGCGCCCTGGAAGAGGAACTTAAGGCAGGTCAGGCGCTGGATCAGCCGCAGCGGGTCAAACACTACTGCACCGCCAATTTGGGACATCTGCAAGTCGAACACTGCATGGCTCTGTATCTGGACAGCCAATACCGCCTGATCGCCAGCGAAGAACTGTCACGCGGCACCCTTACGCAAGCCTCCGTGTATCCGCGGGAAGTGATCAAGGCCGGCCTGCGGCACCATGCAGCAGCACTTATTCTTGCGCATAATCACCCATCTGGCGTTGCCGAACCCAGCGAAGCCGACCTGGCATTAACGCGCCATCTGAAACATGCCCTGGCGTTGGTCGACATACGTTTGCTCGACCACCTGATCGTCACGGCTTCGGGCGCCACATCTCTGGCCGAACGCGGCCAGATTTAAACAAGCCTTGAACGAACGCCATGGCCTTTGTGCCCGCTTGATCAAACCATTTTTGTCGGCCAGCGACAGCCATGCTAAAATCGCTGGCTAATTACTGGATACGTGGCTGAAATTACTTTGGCTGGCGACCCGTCCATTTTGAAAAACAGGAATTCATCATGAAAGAAGGCATCCACCCCGAATACCGCGACGTGGTGTTTCTGGACCAGCAAACCGGTACGAAATTTATTTCGCGCTCGACCCTGACCAGCCGCGAAACAGTCGAAGTCGATGGCAAGAAGTACCCCTTGTTCAAGTGCGACGTGACCTCTGCATCGCATCCATTTTATACGGGGGCTCAAACGCGCACCGTCGAGACCGGCCGGGTTGAAAAATTCCGCGCTCGTTTTGCCCGTACAGCAGGCACTGTCAAAAAAGCTTCGTAAGTCTTCAACGCTTGCGATGGTTTATAAAGGCAGCCTTACGGCTGCCTTTATAATTTAAGACGGCTCATTCTTATTTTCTTATAGTGCGCGCACCGTGGCTCCCGATGATTCCCGCTCTACACCTGCCCGCCTGACCGCGCCGGCAACCGTAAAACTGCCCAGACTCTTTTTATTAATCCTGGGCGTGGTTTACATTTTCGCGGGCTTGTTCTTCAGAGACCCATGGAAAACCGACGATGTCGTTGGCCTGGCCACCATGCTCACGGCTTTGCACGGCCCTGGCCATGCATTGCTGCTTCCCCAAATAGGGGCGCTGGCGCATGCACAGGACGGCCCCTTGCCCATGTGGATCGGCGCCTTCAGCATCTGGCTCTTCAGCCCGGTTTTCGAGTTTTTCACAACGAAACTGGACGCGGCGATTATTGCCTCGCGCCTGCCCAATCTGCTCTGGTTCGGTCTGGTCACCAGTTCGGTGTGGTACGGCACCTATCTACTGGGTCGACGCCCTGAACCGCAGCCGCTGGCGCTGCCCTTCGGCGGCGAACCCACCGTGCGTGATTACGGCCGCATGATTGCCGACGCGGCGTTGCTGCTTATCGTGGCCACCGTCGGCATCTTGTGGCGCATGCACGAAACGTCTGAAGTGCCGGCCCTTATTGCTTTTCAGGCGCTTGCCTTTTACGCGGTGTCGCGCATGCTGGATCGTCCGGTCTCAGGCGCCGTCATCCTGGGAATAGCGCTGGCGGCGGCCTTTTCAACGCGCGGCTGGATCGGCTCCCTGCCAATAATACTGGCCATCCCTTTCATATTCACGCCGCGCGGAGCGTTATGGTCATCAAAACACTGGCTTATCGTTACCACGGTCGTCGCCATATCGCTGGTTTTGCTATGGTGGATTCCCGCAACGCGCATCAGCGACTACTGGATTCGAAACTGGTGGCTATGGAACACCCGGTCCTTTGCGTGGCCTCATCTCGAAACCCCGCTGAGCATCTTGCGCGACCTGTCGTGGTTCCTGTGGCCCACCTGGCCTTTCGCTCTGCTGGCGCTCTGGCGCTGGCGCTCATGGCTGGCTGCGCCGCACATAGGGATTCCATGCATGTTCGGGCTGTGGCCACTGCTCGAAATGCTGTTTCTGGCCGAACCGTTCGAACCCGAGTACAGCCTGATGGCTGTGCCCGCAGCCGTACTGGCCGCTTTTGCACTGCCGACCCTGCGGCGAGGCGTCGTGAACTCGCTGGATTGGTTCGCGGTCATGTGCTTTACCCTGACCGCCGCCACCGCATGGCTTGGGTGGATCGCGCTTCAAATCGGCTGGCCGGAACAAATTGCGCACAATATCGCGCGCCAGACAACCGGCTATGTCGCTCATGTCGCGTGGGGCGCAGTCTTCATCGCGCTTATCGGCACAGCGGCGTGGCTCGCCCTGGTTCGCTGGCGACTGCGCTCAAAACCGGCTGCCCTATGGCGCGGTACGGTGTTATCGGCGGGCGGCCTGATCGTTACATGGCTATTGCTCGTTACCCTGTGGATGCCGGCCATCGATTACGTCCGAAGCTACAGGGCCGTTTCCGCACAGCTTGATCAAGCTTTGCAAACCTACAAAGAACCATCCGAATGCGTGCGCGCCCAAGGGCTGGGCACGGGTCAACGCGCCTCGTTTCTGGTGTTTAATCGAATCAACTTCAGTTACGACCCGAAGTGCACACTGATCCTGCAGCAGACATCGCCGCAAAGCGCCGAAGCGGGCACCGCGCCTTATTCCGATTACGCCCGAGTACTTTGGCAAGGAAAACGCGGTGCCGACCGCCGCGAAATATTCCGCCTGCTTCGAATTGGAAACATTAATTCCACTAAGATGTCAGCAAGCCCGCTCTACCAAGCCATTCATTAAAAAGCGCGCTCCCGGATCGTTCCAGCGCTGCATGATAGCGGGCTGTGTCCGCGCGCAACCTCCCAAGATCGGGCATGCCGGGCGCGGATAGCTCGCAAGCATGGCCAATAAACCACCGTTCTATCTTCGATGCCATCACTTCGGGATGGAACTGCAACGCAAGCGCCGCGTCGGACCATGCGAACGCCTGATTGGAATAGTCTTTCGTCGACGCGAGCAGCGTCGCTCCGTCGGGCAGATCGAACGTATCGCCGTGCCAATGCAGC
>JBDTGB010000279.1:0-2939 GCA_039937635.1 Burkholderiaceae bacterium
GCTAAATATTCTTTTTGCGCGACGACTCGATGCCGAGTTGTTTCAATTTACGATATAAATGGGTGCGCTCCAAACCCGTTTTTTCGGACACACGGGTCATGCTGTGATTTTCACGGCCCAGGTGATATTCAAAATAAATGCGTTCGAATTCGTCGCGTGCATCGCGTAGCGGCTGATCAAGAGCAATGCTGCCCAACAAAGAATTATTAAGCTCATTGGCCGGCTGAATCGAATCGGACACAGGCACAGTCGTCAGGGGCTGGGATTGCTCGCGCCGATCCAAAGGCAGGCGCGATGCCGCCGCCAGGCTGGGCGAAAGCACAGGCCGAGCCAATCCAGCCGCGATCGTCTTGAGCAGCTTTTGCATCGTGATGGGCTTTTCAAGAAAATCGACGGCGCCGATGCGGGTGGCCTCGACGGCGGTATCGACCGTGGCATGTCCGCTCATCATGATGACCGGCATATCCAAAAGCCCTTGCGAGCCCCATTCCTTTAACAAACTTACCCCATCCGTATCTGGCATCCAGATATCGAGCAAGACCAAATCGGGCCGCTTGCGCAACCGCGATGCGCGCGCCTGAGCCGCATTTTCGGCGAGTTCAACCGTGTGGCCTTCATCGTAGAGAATTTCCGACAAAAGTTCACGGATGCCAACTTCGTCATCAACAACCAGAATTCTGGCCATAAAGTGTCACCTACCTTTCTGCTGCATTATCATACCGTTCAGCGCCTTCGTCCAGAGCGGATTGTGAATACGCAAGCCGAGTCAAGAGAATAGAGACGCGTGCCCCACCTTCGCGCCGGTTGGAAATATCAATCTGGCCGCCATGTTCCTCGATAATTTTTTTAACTATCGCCAAACCCAATCCCGTGCCTGTCGCCTTCGTCGTGACGTAAGGTTCAAACACCCGCGACAACACGGTCGACGCAAAACCCGGACCATTATCGGACACCGTCAGCCGCACCGCGACACGCTCGGCCAGACCATCGGCGCCCGCCCGCGTCGACTTGGTCTGCACATAAATTTTAGCGTCTGCCGACGGCCGATCCTGAGTCGCCGCGTCGCGCGCGTTCGCCAGTAAATTATGTATCACCTGCCGCAACTGCGTCGGGTCGCCCTCGACAACCGGCAAATCGGGGTCAAGCTCAACCTCTATTTTGATGGTTTTTCCGTCATCGTGCACAGCGCCTTCGATCGGGTCCCAGCCATATAATGCCAGCACGTCGGCAATCAGGCGATTAAGTTCAATGTGCTGCATCTGCGCGGGAGGTGTGCGCGCATACTCGCGAAAGTCATCCACCATCTTCTTTAGGGATGCCACCTGGCTCACGATCGTGGTGGTCGAACGGGCCAACATGGCCGCATCGGCTTCATTCAGACGATCAGCCAGCTTCAACGCCAGCCGTTCCGCCGACAATTGAATCGGCGTCAGCGGGTTTTTAATTTCATGAGCTAGCCGACGCGCGACTTCCCCCCAAGCCACCGTGCGGTTCGCCGACATAATTTCGCTGATGTCGTCAAACACCACCAGATAACCATTGCCCCGCCCATCGACGTTCAAATGCGTGCCGCGCGCCAATAAGGTGACGATATGTTTTTTGGTTTCATTGTCGCTGGCCGCCTCGAGTTCAAGCTCGAACTGCTGCTGCCAATACAAACGCTCCGATCCCACAGCAGTGTGCGCCGCGAACGCCTTGCGAATTAATTGCGACAACCCGAATGCCCCGTCTATCGTTTCAAGAGGCCGGCCTTTAACCAGACGCAAATCAACCCGCAAAATTGTTTGCGCGCCCTGATTGAACATCGTGACCAGAAACGCCTCGTCAAACACCAGAACCCCGGTGGACAAATTGCCCAGCACGGATTCCAGATAAACATTCGATCGTTCGAGCTGGCGGCGATTGTTTTCAACCATGTGGCGCGCGTCGTCAAGCTGGCGCGTCATGGCGTTAAACGACCGCGTCAACTGGCCGACTTCGTCTTTTTCAGGCGGCTCGGGCAAAGGGCGATAATCGCCGACGCCCACGGCCTGCGTGCCCGCCGCCAGCGTAAGCAGCGGACGAACCAGGCGGCGCGACAGGGCCAGTGCAACGGCAATCGCCGCAAACACGGCCAGAACAAGGGCCAGGGTCAAGGTGATGCCGTACAACTTGCGCAGCCCCAGGCGCGACAAAGCCAGTTCCTGATAATCGCGGAACCCTTGTTCCACTTGATTGGCATTATGCGCAATGCGCTCCGGCACCGGCTGAATCACTTGCAACCAACGCGTGTCCGGCGCCATTCCCAAGGCAGAGGAATACCGGTCAAGGTTATTAAGAGGTATCACCACGCGCAGATGCAAACCGCTGGCCGGTGTTGCGTCGATTTTGTGCGGATCGGCCGGCGCATCGGTCTCGGCGGCGGAGTAGCCGCGCGAAACCCTTAATTGATTCATTACATTGGATGGCGGCATATCGGGCAACAACTTGCCATACGCCGACGAGGAAAAAGCAACCAGTCGTCCGTTTCCAGTGAAAGCCATCGCTTCAGCAACCCCACTGGCCTCGCGCAGACGCGTAATAGAAAGCGCAACACTGGAATCGCTTGTATTGTCCAGCTTGGCCGCAATGTCGCGCGCCCGGGCGCTTAAATCGGCCAATTGTGAATCGAGTGCCGCGCGCCCCAGGTTCAAGCCCGCCTCCAGGGCGCTATCGACCCGGACATTAAACCAGGACTCGATCGACCGCGACATGAACTGCACCGACAACACATAAATCAACGCCCCGGGAAGCACGCCGATTAACGCAAATGACAAGGCAAAACGGGCGGTAAGGCGCGCGCCGAACTGGCGCCGCCGAATTTGACGCAACAAGCGCACCGACAGCGCCAGCACCCAGAAAATAAGGGCAACGGCAAAAACGCCATTAAGCAGCAGCAAAGTGTCATATTGCTGTGCATA